>DAHZZC010000205.1 GCA_027435495.1 Planctomycetales bacterium | reverse complement strand
CGTCGGGTTCCTGGACGGACTATACGAGCCGGACCCCTGAAATGGGAATGGTTCGAAGTTGCCCGGCGGGATGCTATGATCGGTGCTGAACGCATAGGCTGAAATGCTGCGAGACCTCCTCGTGACCCGATTCTTCTTCTGGAACTTCAGGCCACCCCGAGAGATCGAAGATCCTGCCGCGATCGTCGCCCGAACGGCCTTGCATCATGAAGCGGCTCTGATCCTCCTGACAGAGAGTACGGTCCCACCGGGCCTGGTGCTCAATGAATTGAACCGCGAGGAGACAAGGTTTCATTATGCCGCGGGGCCTAACCAAAGGTTCCAGATCTTCACTCGATTCAAGGCGTCATTTTTGGATCGTTTCGAGGACCATCCCCGAATGACGGTTCGGCGCCTGCGCCTGCCGGGCATGATGGAGATCCTCACCGCCGTCATCCATTTTCCGGAGAGGAGGAATCACTCGCCCTCGGAGCAACGTTCGCTTTGCTTCGAGCTGGCTCAATTCCTCCGCGATGCCGAGCAGAAGGCACGACATCGCAGGACAATTCTGGTTGGCGATTTCAACATGAATCCCTTCGACGAAGGAATGGTGGACGCGAACGGATTCGGGGCGATGATGACGAAGGGGTTGACCCGTCAGGCAGTGGACAGCAACCTCGACGAAAGACCTCGTTTCTACAATCCGATGTGGAGCCGCCTGGGGGACATGTCCGAGGGGCCGCCGGGTACCTACTATCATCGCCAGCGGGGCCGGACGAACATCTACTGGCACACACTCGATCAGGTCCTCATCCGCCCCGAACTGCTCGATGCCTTCATTGGCCCATCGCTCCAGGTCCTGGAAAAAGGCCTCTCCGCATCCGGAGAGATTGCCCTCCAGCGTGAGACCAAGAGGCACTCGAAGCTGCTCGTCTCCGATCACCTTCCGATTCTCTTTACGGTGGACCTCCCACAGGACACTCGCCATGAACAAGCCTCATGAAAGCTTCTGGCCGGACAACTTCGGCGTCGAGCCGGAAATCACCCCGCTGACCATCCTCAAGGAACAGGCCTCTCTCCTCGGCGAGCGAACGAAGAACCTGGTCGAAGGGAGCGTCCAGACCGGCGTCGGCGCGGAGTTGGAATTCCGACATTCGCTCTACCTCGTCGTCCCGACTCTTTCGAACTATCGCTATTTCCTCCTGAGCGTCCACCATAATCCATCGATCTATCCCCTCGAGATTCGCGACGGGACGAGCAACCGAATGATCCTCTCCCACAATTTCGACGAGTTCCGGGAGAATCTCAAAGAGATCCTCTCTTCGGATCGTGTCAAGCGGATCGTCAGCACCCTGCTTGCTTATGCAATGGAGCCAAGCTCGGCCTGATCCTTGGGCGATATGTTCCCACGCCTAGTCAGCGAAGCCCAATCATCGAGCGAGGGGCCAATAATCGCCGCATCCCCCGGCTTTCCCCTCAATCCTCCATCTCCTCCACCGAGCGCCAGAGGCTGCGGATGCGGTCGGGGAGGGCCTCGTCGACGATGTCGGACCACTGACCGAAAATGAGGATGGTCCGTTCAATGGTCCGGAAGCAGCGGATCGTCGCCGCGTTTGTGACGTCGAGCGAGAAGAATTCGAGGTCGTACCCGGTCGCGTGGTGGCCGGCGATGTCGTCCATTGCAGGGACGACGTCGAGGTCCGGGTAATCCTCGCGCATCGCCTCCAGAACCTCGTCGGCGACCTCGGCTGGGTTGGGGCCAGTCTCGTCGGTCCGAACCAGCACGAAGGCGAGGCCGCCGGGTGCCAGCACCTCCACTGTCGACGACTCACCGTCGTCCGACTCTTCCACCGACCAGTCGGCGGGGTACGCGAATCGGACCCCATTCCCCTCGTAGATTCGGGTGATCACCGCGACTTTCTCCGCCTCCGGACTGTCTCCCTTCGGCCCCTCCGCCGATGGCTCGCCGCATCGTAGCATCGGCCTGGGGCGCCTGCCAACCCGGGCTCTCGGCGGCCACAGGCCGACTTGGCCGCTTCCCACGCCGCCTGGTACATTGGCAACGACTGGGGATCGCGGGACGTCCCGATCATCCCCGCGGCGGCATCCGTCGTGTCCGACGGCTTCCTCGCCTTTCGTTCCTACGAGCCGAGTTCTTTGAACCATGCGCATCCTGTCGGGAATCCAGCCTTCGGGCGCTCTGCATATCGGCAATTACTTCGGCGCGCTCCGACAGTTCATCGACCTTCAGCGCGAGAACGACGCCTATTACTTCGTCGCCGACTACCACGCGCTCACCAGTGTCCGCGATGCCGACCAGCTCCGCGCCTATACGTTCGACGTGATGGTGACGATGCTCTCGCTGGGCCTCGACCCCGATCGAGCGACGCTCTTCGTCCAGTCCGACGTACCCGAGACAACCGAACTGGCCTGGCTGCTGACGACCGTCACGCCGATGGGTTGGTTGGAAAAGTGCGTCAGCTACAAGGACAAGGTCGAGCAGGGCCTCTCGGCCGAGCACGGCCTGTTCGCCTACCCGGTCCTCCAGGCCGCCGACATTCTCCTCTACGACGCCGACCTCGTCCCGGTCGGCCAGGACCAGAAGCAGCACCTGGAGATCACCCGCGACATCGCCGAGCGGTTCAATCGAGTCCACGGGAACGGCAAGGAGGTCTTCCGGCTGCCGAAGCCGCACATCCTCGAATCGGTCGCTGTCGTCCCCGGACTCGACGGCCGGAAAATGTCCAAGAGTTATGGCAACACCATTGAGATTTTCGACGAACCGGCCGTGATCAAGAAGAAGGTCAAGCGGATCGTTACGGACAGCACGCCCGTCGAGGCCCCGAAAAACCCCGAGACCGACTCGCTGTTCCACCTCTTCAAGCTCTTCGCCACGCCCGACGAACTGGCCGAGGTCGAACGCCGATACCGGGAGGGCGGGATCGGCTACGGCGAGGTCAAGACCCGGCTGGCCGACGCGATGATCGCCCGATTTGCACCGGCCCGCGAGCGCCGGGCGGAATGGCTCGCTCATCCCGGGCGGGTCGAAGAAGTCCGCGTCGCCGCCGCCGAGCGAGCCCGGGCCACGGCGCGCCGGGTCCTCGACCGAGCCCGACGAGCCTGCGGCGTCGGGTGATCCCGCCTCTGAAGGCTCCAGGGATGAAACGACGCGGGAATCCGCCGGGCGATCCGGTTTACGGTCCGATCCCCGGCGCCTATAATGTCGCCTGGCTTCGCGATGGGGCTCCGGCCCGTCCCGCCGGGTTTCCGCCGGTCGGGTCCGTCCCTCCTCTTCCTCCGCCGAGCCGATCTGTCCGGTTATCTCCGACGATCCTCGTCACCGGCCAGGGCGGGACGCTCGCGTCCCCGCTGATCGCTCGATTCGCCCGATCGCTCGACGCGGTGATCTCTGGAGGAATCATGAAGGACCTGTTCAGCCCCCGGCAGCGGCGGGATCTGATCGATCGTGGCTTCAACCGCCGCGACCTCGCCCGACTCGCCGCGTTTCTGGCCGCCGGATCGTCCCTCTCATTCTACAACGAGGCGACCCTGGCCCAGGGCCTCTCGGCGGGGCCACCCCTCCCCGAGGACGCCGTCCGGATCAACGCCAACGAGAACCCAATGGGCCCCTGCCCCGAGGCCGTAGAGGCGATCCGTAAGCTCGTTCCCCAGGGCGGCCGGTATCTCTACCAGGAGACCTTCGCCTTCCGCGATGCCATGGCCGCCGCCGAGGGCGTCCCGCTCGACCACGTCGCTCCGTTCGCCGGCTCCAGCGACCCGCTTCACCGCGTGGTTCTGGCTTTCTGCGGGCCCGAGAAGAGCTTCGTCGTCGCTGACCCCGGCTACGAGGCTGGCGGTAAGGCCGCCGAGTTCATCGGTGCGCGGACCATCAAGGTCCCGCTCCGCCGCGACTGGTCCCACGACGTCCGCTCCATGGCCGCCGCCGATCCCAACGCCGGCGTCATCTACGTCTGCAATCCCAACAACCCCACCGGCTCCGTCACCCCACGCGAGGAGATCGAATACCTCGTCGCCAACAAGCCAAGGGGGACGATCATCCTGCTTGATGAGGCTTACATCCACCTCGCGAAGACGGCCGAGCCCGGCACTCCGATGGTCGTCGCTGGCAAGGATGTCATCATCCTGCGGACGTTCTCGAAGCTCTATGGGATGGCCGGCCTCCGCGCTGGCGCTGCGATCGGACGCCCCGACCTGCTGGAGAAGATTCGGGGCTATGCGGCCGGTGCCCTGCCCGCGACCGGGATGGTCGGCGCAATCGCCAGCCTGAAGGCCAGGGGCCTGATCGAGACTCGTCGAAGGCTCATCGCTGAGATCCGCGGAGAGACCGTCGGCTGGCTGTCGAAGAAGGGATTCGACGTGATCCCCTCCGAGGCCAACATGATCATGATTGACACCAGACGCCCGGGTCGGGCGGTTCAGCAGGCCATGCTCCGCGAGAAAGTCGCGATCGGCCGGACCTGGCCGGCCCTGCCAAACCATGTTCGGGTCTCGATCGGAACGCCCGAGGAAATGGCGACGTTTCGGGCGGCCTTCGGGCGAGTGATGAATGTCTAAAAACGTCGAGCCGTCGGCCAGCCCCAGCGCGAACCGGTGGCGTCGACTGGCCGGTGACGTCGCTGGCGGCGCCATCGCCGCGATGGTTGCTTTGCCGTACGGACTGGCCATGGCCCGGCTCATGGGCCTGCCGGCCGAGTTTGGCCTGTATACCTCGATCGTCACGGCGCCGATCACGGCGTGTCTCGGCCGCAATCCGGTCCTGATTGGTGGGACGGCCAGCGCCACCGTCCCGTTTCTCGCCGCCGCGGTGCGCGAGGACGGGATCGGTGGCGCCTCAAAGATAGGTCTGACCGCCTCGGTGTTTCTGCTGGCGTTTGGAGTGATGCGACTGGGGCGTTACGTCGCGAAGGTCCCGCACGCCGTCGTCTCCGGCTTCTCGTGTGGCGTCGGTGCCATGATGGTGATTCTCCAGGCCCGAACGCTTCTCGGTCTGCCGGCTCAGGGACTCGGCGGCCCCTCGAGCTCAATCGGCCAGCTCGCCCTGGCGTTGACGATGCTCGGACGAGCGAGGTGGGAGCCGGCCCTGCTTGGGACGATTGTAGTGGCCGGGTCGATCGTGGCCGCACGCAGATGGCCGAGGTCGCCGTCGCCCCTGCTGGGTGTGGGGACGGCTGCCCTGGTCGCGATGGCACTTGGCTGGCGCGAGGCGACTCTCGGAGAAGTTTCGCTGGCGATACCAGCACCCGCCGAATTCTCCTGGCGGGCGACCGATCTTCGCAACGTCGTCCCGGCGGCGCTCGGGCTGGCGGTCGTGGCGGCGGTGAATATCCTGATCACCTCCCGGGTCGTCGAGCACTTTCGGGGCCGGCACCGTCCGCTCCGCCCCGCCGACGCCGATGCCGAACTGGGTGCCTACGGTATCGCGAACCTCCTCGCCGGTGCACTCGGCGTTCCGCCCAGCGTCGGCATACCGGCGCGGAGCCTGGCAAATGTTCGATGCGGTGGGACAACCCGGCTCTCAAACCTGCTGCACGCGGTTTTTCTGGCCCTCTTCCTGCGCTTCGGCTCGGGGGTGATCGCGCGGGTTCCAATGCCCGCGCTCGCCGGCGTGACCGTCTACGTCGGCATCAGTCTCCTCGAATGGAGCACCTGGCGCCGGTTGCACCGGATGAGGCGGCTGGACGCCTCGGCATTCCTGCTCACGGCCTTCGCCGTGCTGACGACCAATGCCGTTGCTGCCATGGCCCTGGGGTGTTCACTCTACCTCGCGCGACGCGCCCTGGTCCGTCTCCTTCCCGCCCGGCCGACCGCCGCCATTGAGACGGGCCGGTGAAGCCTTCGACCATTCCCCATCGCCGATCGACGCTCTTATGACGCCGGCAATGAAGAAGCTCAAGTCGGTCAGGCTGGAAAGCCTGATCGACTTTCTCGCCGCCGTAATATAATAGTCCGACGTGGTCGTCGACCCTCGCGGACGGACGGGGCCGGGTCGTGCCTCGCATCAGGATCGTGCTCATGAGCCTCATCGAAGACGAGCCCCAGGCGACCGCAACCGAGCCGATCCGGCTACTCACGCGCGCCACCTGCCCGCATTGCTGGGAAACCTTCCCGCCGGAACAGGTCCTCTGGATCTCCGAGCATGTCGAACTGCTCGGCGACCCCATGCTCGGGCCCGAGCGGCAGCAACGGTTCCTTCCAAGCCGATTTACGGTCGAGGGAGACGCCATCGACGCCCGGGGGATGACCTGCCGGAATCTCGCCTGCCCGCATTGCCACCTCTCCATCCCCCGCGCTCTGCTGGAGATGGAGCCGCTGTTCTTCTCGATCCTCGGCAGCCCGGCGAGCGGGAAGTCGTACTTCCTCACGACCATGACCTGGCAGTTGCGCCAGGTTCTGCCAATCCATTTCCAGGTCGCATTCACCGACGCCGACCCAACAGCCAACCGCCTGCTGAACGCCTGGGAAGAGTCGCTCTTCCTCAACGCTGAAGAGTCTCGCCCAATCCCGCTGGGTAACCTGATCCGTAAAACCGAGCTTCAGGGCGAACTCTACGACACCGTCGCCTACGGACAGCAGACCGTTAGCTATCCCCGCCCCTTCCTGTTCACCGTCCGTCCGCAGAAGGGTCACGCACACGCCGACTCGGTCCGGCTCGCCCGAATGATCTGCCTCTACGACAACGCCGGCGAGCACTTCCAGCCCGGCCAGGACACCACCTCCAGCCCGGTCACGCGGCACCTCGCGCGTTCTCGGGCCGTGATGTTCCTGTTCGACCCGACCCAGGACCCTCGCTTCCGCGCCGCCTGCCGCGGTAACTCGACCTTCAGCGACGGCGCAGCCCAGCAGGCCGGGCGGCTGAGTCGACAGGAGACAGTCCTGAACGAGGCCGCCGCGCGCATCCATCGCCACGCTGGCCTCTCGCACTCAGCAAGCTACGACCGGCCTCTCGTCGTCGTCCTCTCAAAGCTCGACGAGTGGAATCACCTCCTCGACACCGACCGAGACGGCGACCCCTGGCGCACCCAGGGGGGCGTCACCGGGATCGACATGGACCACATCGAGCACCTCTCCCAGCTACTCCGCCGAATCCTGCTCCACTACTGTCCCGAGACCGTCGCCGCGGCCGATGCCTTCGCGAAGGACGTCACCTACATCGCCATCAGCTCGCTCGGTCCGAGGATCGCCCGCGACCCTTCCACCGGCCTGCCCGCAATTCGGCCGGCGGACATCCAGCCCATTTCCGTCACAGCGCCCCTGCTCTACTGCCTCACACGCACATCCTCCCGGCTCATCCCACGCTTCGTGAAGAAAGGCCGAGGAACCGAGTGACGGTGGGAGAGAAATCAGCCGGGCCGGCCATAAAGGCCATGCGCCTCGATGTAAGCCTCGACCCCGCGAGGAACCAGGTAGCGGATGCTCCGCCCCTCGGTCATCCTCCGGCGAAGGTCGCTCGAAGCGATCCCAATCGACGGGATCGTGACCCATTGCATCGGTTTCGTCCCAGGGCCAAGGTTGGGCGCCCGAGAGGGGTCGGCCTCCTCAATCCCCGGACGGTTCACCACCACGATCGTCGCGAGCTGTGCGATACGCTCGGGCTCGCGCCAGGTCGGCAGGTCGGCCAGGCTGTCGGCGCCGATCAGGAAGAACAGGTCGTCGGCGGGTCGATCGCGGTGGATCGCCTGTAGTGTCTCGACGCTGTAATGCGGGCCAGGCCCTCGGGCCTCGATCTCCGAGGCCTCAAAGGCCGGATGTCCGGCGATCGCGATCCGGACCATCTCCAGTCGGTGCAGTACCGGCGTCCGCCCTCCCATCTTGTGCGGCGGAGAGCCGGTCGCAATCAGCCAGACCTGATCCAGCCTGCACGCCTCGCGGCACTGCTCCGCCAGGATCAGGTGGCCCAGGTGGATCGGGTCGAAAGTCCCGCCGTAAAGTCCCAGTCGCATCGCCCGGCCGCCCTCATCCCTCGCCCGATCGGTAGATCCCCACCGCACCCGGCCCGCGGGTCTCTGGTTTCCTGTGGACAGACGAACAGAAATCCGTTGTACTAAGGGGCATCCGTCGGGGTCGGGGCCTCCGTTGAATCTGGTCGCCGAGGTCGGCGGGAACTTGACGATAGGGCCGGGTCCCGGGCCTTGTCAACGCCGGAGAGGTTTGTCTCATTCCCATGACCGGAGATGGTCTCCGTTCGAGCCGGGAGGGCGAGGCTCTCGCCGAGCCTGGATGCGCGGCTCGGACAGACCTCACCCTCCCAGGGAATCGGACAGCCTTCGCGGGGATGTGTCTCAGGTCCTCGGAGGAGCCGCTCCAATCATGAGCCCCGCCCGCGCCGGCGACGACCACGCCCGCACCGTCCGCTCACCGGTCGTTCACGGGCCGCTTGCTGACTCCCAGCCCTCCTGGTTTGGGCTGGCCGACGACGATCCGGCAGGCGTCGGGCTCTTCGCCGGCCTGGTCTTCAATCGCCCGATCGAGCAGATTCTGACCTATCGCGTTCCGGAGCGGATGGCCGGGCAGATCCGGGTCGGCCAGCGGGTTCGGGCGCCGCTCGGGCGTGGCGACAAGCTGGCGCCGGGGTATTGCGTTCGGCTTGACCGCGAGCCGCCCGAGGGACTTGACCCGTTTCGGATCAAGGAGATCGTCGAGCTTCTCGACCCCCTCCCGTTGATCGATGACAGGATGCTCGAGCTTTCGCGGTGGCTCGCCGAGTATTACGCCTGTTCCTGGGGCCAGGCACTCGATGCCGTGGTTCCGGCAGGGGTCAAGAAGCACGCCGGGACCCGGATTGGGACGTTCCTCGTCGTCCCGGAAGAGACTCGTGAGGCCCTCCGCGAGCCGACCACCGCACCAAAACTCTCGGCGAAACAATCCGCGGCGCTGGAAGTCCTCTGCCGAGACAACGAGCCGCTAACCATCGCCGACGTCGCTCGTCTGGCGAAGTGCGGGCCGGGCCCGGTCCAGGCGCTTTTGAAGCAGGGGCTCGTCCACACCGTCCGACGTCGGCTGCCGGTTGGCCTGGCCGGTCCACCTGTGCCCTCGTCGCCGGCCCCGCCTGCCGAGAGTTCGGCACCGGCTTCACAGCCTGGCCTGGTGCTGACCGCCGAGCAGTCGGCGATCCTGGAGCAGATCCAGCCGGCGCTGAACTCCGGCGGGTTCGCGCCGTTTTTGATCCATGGTGTGACCGGCAGCGGCAAGACGGAGGTCTATCTTTCGGCGATCGAGCGGGTCGTGGCGCGAAGTCGAGAGGCGATCGTTCTGGTCCCCGAGATCAGCCTGACGCCGCAGACGATCCGGCGTTTCCGCCGACGGTTTGGCCGGGTCGCCGTCCTGCACAGTCACCTGAGTGACGCCGAGCGGCATCGACACTGGCAGAGCATCGCGGCGGGAGAGATCGAGGTTGTCGTCGGGGTGCGTTCGGCCGTCTTTGCGCCGGCGCGTCGGCTCGGGCTGATCGTCATCGACGAGGAACACGAGGGTACGTTCAAGCAGGAGACGACGCCGCGTTATCACGCGCGCGATGTGGCCGTGAAGCGCGCTCAGATGGAGAAGATCCCGATTTTACTCGGCTCGGCGACGCCCTCGCTGGAGACCTGGCGGAACGCCGACCGTGGACGATACACGCGGCTCTCGATGCCTTCCCGGGTCGGTGACCGGCCGATGCCTGAGGTCCAGCTCATCGATCTGCGGCACGAGAAGACGCCGCTGGGCGGACTCTCCGAATCGCTCCGTCAGGCGATGGCTCAGGCGCTGAAGGATGGCGGCCAGGTGATTCTGCTCCTGAATCGCCGAGGGTTCCACACGTTCGTCATCTGTCCGAAGTGCGGCGAGGTGGTGAAGTGCCACTCCTGCGACGTCGCGACGACCTACCACCGATCGCGCCACCTCCTGATCTGCCACACCTGCGATGCCGAGCGGGCGTGCCCGCCGGCCTGCCCGTCGTGCCGGGCAACGGGTCTGCATTACGGCGGGATCGGAACCGAGCGGCTGGAGCGCGAGGTCGAGTTGGCCTTCCCCGAGTATCGGTCGCGGCGGATGGACTCCGACACCATGCGATCTCCAGGAAGTCACGAGCAGGTGCTTTCGGCATTCAAGGCGGGTGAGATCCGGATCCTGCTCGGCACGCAGATGATCGCCAAGGGGCTCGACTTTCCTGACGTGACGCTGGTTGGCGTGGTCAATGCCGACACAGCGCTTCACCTGCCCGACTTCCGCGCTGCCGAACGAACCTTTCAACTGGTGGCGCAGGTGGCCGGTCGGACGGGCCGGGGCGACCGGCCGGGTCGTGTGCTGGTCCAGACCTACGCGCCGGACCACCCGGCGATTCAGGCAGCGTCGCGGCACGATTACCTGGCGTTTGTCGCCGGCGAACTGCCCGAGCGGGAGAAGTATGGCGTCCCGCCGTTTGGCCGGCTGGTCCGTTTGATCGCACGCGGGCCAGAGGAGTCGGCCGTTTTCGAGTATCTCCAGCGGATGGCCGAGGCGCTCCGATCGGCGGCGGAACCGGGAGTGCGTGTTCTCGGGCCGGCGCCGGCCCCAATCCTGAAGATCCGGAATCTGTTTCGGTTTCACATTCAGCTTCGATGCCCCTCGCCTCGTTCCTTGCAGGTGCTGGCGCACACGATTCCTTCCACGATTCCGGCCCCGCACGGCATCGAACTGGCGATCGATGTCGACCCCATTCACCTCCTCTGACCCCGGGGCGATCGGCCGCGACCGGCTGCGAGTTGAGGGAAACTCGAAAAAATCGCCAGCGAGGTCAAAGTTCAATTTACAACATCAGGGGATCGGGGTATTCTCCGCCGCGTTCGCTCAAGGACGGGAATCCGCGAAGGTGGGACCCAGACATGGGTCCCGACCGAATCGGGCAAGGAGGCCGGGATGCGGATCGCTACATTTCTTCCGCTCCATCATCCCGACCTCTCCGGTCGGGACGGCTCGGGCCGCGTCACCGCGCCCGAGGACCGTCGCGGGACTTCTCCCGTCCTCCGGGCCGGGGGCTCAACGGGACCATGTCTCGAGTCCGGACGCAGACGGGCGAAGTCGCGGGAAGGAGCGCGACGTCCCCATCCCTTTCAGGAGGAAGTGATGCAGACGACAAGAGGATGGACCGGGTTTCGCACCGCGGCCATCGCGCTGGGCCTGTTCGTCGCCGGCGCCTCGGGCGCCCGTGCCGACGGGATCCTGAATTACACCACGTCGGGGGGCCCCGGGACCGCCAACATCAACGGCGCCCCGGCGATCAGCTTCGTCCCGGTGCAGAACGGGTCGGTGGACACCGCCTCGAACATTTCGCTGGGGACTTTCGTCGTCGCCGCGCTGCCGAATGGCCAGTCGACCACCTACAACAATACGCCATTCAGCCTCTCGCTGATTCCAAACGCGTTCAATGGGACCACCGTTCAGGATACCCCGGTGCAGGTCACCGGCTATTTCAACGGAACGGTCACCGGTGCGAATCAATCTAGCGTGAAGGTCACCTTCAACCCGGTTACAACCGCTGCGTTTTCCATCGGCGCGGGCGCCGGCACCCTGGACCTCTCGAATAGCCAGGAACTGCTGGTCCCCAACTCGGTCAACGGCGGCCAGACTACCCTTCAGGCACAGGTCGCCACGACCAATGCCCCCTCCGGCGGTGGTGACACCAGCGCCCCCGAGCCCAGCACGATCGCTCTCTTCCTGAGTGTCCTGGGCGGCGTCGGCCTGCGTCGGATGGTGCAAGGCCGCCGTCAGCGCGCCTCGGCCTGAGCCGTCCGTCCAGATCAGGGCAGCGGCCGACCGAATCTCTCTCGAGGCCCCCGGCGTCATTCGCCGGGGGTTTCTTCGCGCGCGCTCCGAATTACCTCGCCTTGTGCTGGCGATAACGGCGGATCAGGGCGTTGGTCGAACTGTCGTGGTTGAGCTTCGGCTCGTCCTTCGACTCCAGCTCGGGGATGATCCGCTTGGCGAGCACCTTCCCCAGCTCGACGCCCCACTGATCAAACGGGTTGATCCGCCAGATCGTCCCCTGGGTGAAGACGCTGTGCTCGTACAGCGCGATCAGGGCGCCCAGCACTTCGGGCGTGAGCCGATCGGCGAGGATCACGTTCGAGGGCCGGTTCCCCTCGAACGTCCGGTGCGGGACCAGCCAGTCCGCCGTCCCCTCCGACTTCACCTGCTCGGCCGTCTTGCCAAACGCGAGCGCCTCAGCCTGCGCGAAGACGTTCGACATCAGCAGATCGTGGTGTTCGCCCACTGGGTTCAGCGAACGGCAGAACCCAATGAAGTCGCAGGGAATCAGCCGGGTTCCCTGGTGGATCAACTGGTAGAACGAATGCTGGCCGTTCGTCCCGGGCTCGCCCCAGTAGATCGGGCCGGTCGGATAGTCGACCCGCTTCCCGTCGAGCGTCTCCGACTTGCCGTTGCTCTCCATCGTCAACTGCTGCAAATACGCCGGGAACCGCTTGAGGTACTGGTCATAGGGCAGGACGGCCACGGTCTCGGCGCCAAAGAAGTCGGTGTACCAGACGGTTAGCAGGCCGAGGATCGCCGGGAGGTTCTTCTCGAACGGGGCCGTCCGGTAGTGCTCGTCCATCGCGTGGAATCCGGCGAGCATCGCCCGGTAATTCTCGGGCCCGACCGCGATCATCGTCGAGAGGCCGATCGCGGCGTCCATCGAGTACCGACCGCCGACCCAGTCCCAGAAGCCGAACATGTTCGCCGTGTCGATCCCAAACTTGCTGACCTCCTCGGCATTGGTCGAGACCGCGACGAAGTGCCGCGCGATGGACGCATCGTCCTTCAGCGCCGCGAGTGTCCAGGCGCGGGCCGTCTGGGCGTTGGTCATCGTCTCGAGCGTGGTAAACGTCTTCGAGGAAACGATAAAAAGTGTCTCGGCCGGGTCGAGGTCGCGGGTCGCCTCGGCGAAGTCGGTCCCGTCGACGTTCGAGACGAACCGAAGGGTGAGTCCTCGGTCGCTGTAATGCCTCAACGCCTCATAGGCCATCACCGGGCCGAGGTCCGACCCGCCGATCCCGATGTTCACGACGTTCCGGATCGGCTTTCCGGTATATCCCTTCCACTCGCCCGACCGGATCCGACCGGTGAAGCCAGCCATCTTGTCGAGGACCTCGTGGACATCGGGCACGACATCCTTGCCGTCGACAAAGATCGACTGACCCTTGGGCGCCCGGAGGGCGACGTGCAGCACCGAACGGTGCTCGGTCGCGTTGATCGGGTCGCCTCGGAACATCGCGTCGATCCGGCCGCGGAGGTCGGATTCCTCGGCCAGTTTGACGAGCCGCTTCAACGTCTCGTGAGTGGCGCGGTGCTTCGAGTAATCGAGGAAGAGGCCGGCGGCCTCGGCGGTCATCCGCTCGCCTCGGCCCGGATCCTCAGCGAAAAGATCTCGGAGATGCCGGTCCTTCACCTCCGAGTAGTGGGACTCGAGCGACTTCCAGGCGGGCAGATCACGCAGCGTGGTGCTCATCTCGTTTCGACCCTGTGGAGAAAGAGGGACTCGCTCAGGCGAGCGCATCGGCGACGATCTGCTTCGCCTCCGCCACGATCGCCTTCAGATGGCTCTCGTCGCGGAAGCTCTCGGCGTAGATTTTGTAGATGTTTTCAGTGCCCGATGGTCGGGCGGCGAACCATCCGGACTCAGCAACAACCTTCAGCCCGCCGATCGGGGCGTCGTTCCCCGGCGCTCGGGTGAGCCGGGCGAGGATCGGGTCGCCCGCCATCTCCGATGCCTTCACCGCCGAGGGGTCGAGCTTGCTCAGCTTCGCCTTCTCATCGGGTGTGGCCGGGGCGTCGATCCGAGTATAGAACGGCATCCCGTACTGGGCCGCCAGCTCCTGAAAATGCTCGCCCGGGTCCTTGCCCGTGACAGCGAGAATCTCGGCGGCGAGCAGGTCGAGGATGATCCCGTCCTTATCGGTGGTCCATGCGGATCCGTCGCGTCTCAGGAAGCTGGCGCCGGCGCTTTCCTCGCCGCCGAAGCCGAGCGAGCCCTCGGCCAGCCCCGGCGCGAACCATTTGAAGCCGACGGGAACCTCGCGCAGCGTCCGACCGAGTCCGGAAACGACCCGGTCGATGAGTCCGCTACTGACCAGCGTCTTGCCGATCGCGACGTTCTTTCCCCAGCCGGGCCGGTGCGTCAGCAGGTAACGGATCGCAACAGCCAGGTAATGGTTCGGGTTCATCAGACCGATCGATCGCGTGACGATTCCGTGACGGTCCGAGTCGGGGTCGTTACCGAACGCCAGGGCGAAGCGGTCCTTGAGCTTCACCAGGCTCGCCATCGCATACGGGCTCGAACAGTCCATCCGGATCTTGCCGTCGTGGTCGAGCGTCATGAACCGGAACGTCGGGTCATAGGCCGGATTGGTGACCGTGATGTCCAGCTCGAAGGTGTCGGCAATCGGCTGCCAGTACCGGGCCGAGGCTCCGCCGAGCGGGTCGACGCCCAGATTCAGCCCGGCCTTGCGGATCGCCTCCATGTCGATCACGCTGCCGAGGTCGTCGACGAACGGCCGGACGAAGTCCACCTCGCGGGTGGTCGCCGCGCGGAGGGCCTGGGCGATCGGCCGGCGCTTCACCTCAACGTTGCCACCGCGGAGCAGCGCGTTGGCCCGGTCCTGGATCCAGGAGGTGACGTCGGTGTCAGCCGGGCCGCCGTCGGGCGGGTTGTACTTGAAACCGCCGTCGGCAGGCGGGTTGTGCGAGGGTGTGATCACGATTCCGTCGCCAAGGTGGTCGCGACGTCCTCGGTTATGGACGAGGATGGCGTGCGAAATGACGGGTGTCGGTGTGAAGCCGTCGTCGCGCTGGAGGACAACCTCGACGCCCTCTGCGGCCAGGACTTCGAGCGCCGTCCGCTGCGCCGGGCCGGAAAGCGCGTGGGTGTCCTTGCCCAGGAAAAGCGGGCCGTCGATCCCTCGATCGCGCCGGTAGTCGCAGATCGCCTTGCTAATGGCGAGAATGTGGGCCTCGGTGAAGGTGCTGTCGGTCGGGGTTCCGCGATGGCCGCTGGTCCCAAAGGCGACGCGGAGGCGAGGGTCGGACGGGTCGGGGCGGTTCTCGTAATAGGCACGCTCGAGTGCGGGGAGGTCGATGAGGATGTCGGCCGGTGCTGTTTGACCCGCCTGGGGGTGAATCGCCATGAAGATACTCCGTCCGTCGGTCTTCCCGTCCCGCCGCGATCTCGGGAGGTTCAGACGCGGGTGTGTCGATCGTCGTTCCAGAGTCGGATAACCGGCTCGTCGCGGTCGTGCTCATATCCAAGGACACTCAGTGAGGCGGTCCCCAGAACGTAGAATCGCCCCTCGTCCGCTGGCCGGCCCAGCCAACGTGCCGCCAGGACCCGGAAAAAATGGCTGTGACCGATGAGGAGCGTCCGGCCCTCGATTGGCCGGAGATGCCTGATCACGCGGTCGGCTCTCACCGCGATGGTCCCAACCGACTCGCCGCCGGGGCATCCGTCGCGGAACATGTCCCAGCCCGAACGCTCGCGGCGAATCTCGGCCGTGGTGAGCCCGTCGTAGTCGCCGTAATCCCACTCGACCAGGTCAAGGTCGACCTCGGCCCGATCGGCGAAGCCCGCGAGTTCACAGGTGCGCCTCGCGCGTTGGAGCGGACTGGTTAGCACCCTCGCGAAGTCGACGCCTCGCAGGCGTTCGCCGAGCCCGATCGCGTTGGCTTCCCCGCGATCGGTCAGGGGAATATCGCTCCGGCCCGTGTGCTGCCTCGAGATGGTCCAGGCCGTTTCACCGTGCCGGGCCAGGTAAATCTCGGGGAAGGTCTCGGACATGGGTCTGCACTCCGCATCGTGTCCAGCCAGCCGGACTTTGTCCCGGCGAAGATCATACCCGCCAAGACGGGGCAAGTCACCTGTCCGCCGGGAGATCATTGCATGTGCGATCGTCGTAATGTATAGATTGGAGCTTCTGGGCTCGCTCGCGCGTTGCGAGAGTTCGGCGGTGTCACCTCAGCCTCGTTCGCTGATGAAGGAACAGCCATGATCCAATTCCGTGGCAGGCATCGAAAGCCTTGCGGCCAGGGCAAGATGCGGACTGTCCTGGTGGTCGCCGTGGCCGGCATCGTGGCGGCCGGCGGAGTCTGGTATTTCCGTTGGATGGAGGTGACGCGGGCCGTCGCCATCGCCCGGCAGCAGGCCGCCGCCACGCAGGCCGGGGCGAAGGCGAATGCTGGGGTGGCCAGAAAGGCCGACGAGCCACGAGAAGTCTCGACAGCACCCGACCCAGCCGAGGTCCGGACGCCGATGGTGATCCTCTCGCCGGGGAGAGACGGCAAATCGGCGGCGGTCGTGGCGCTCGGGCGTTCGGAGTCGCCTCGTTACGAGGCGGATTACCTGGGGACCCGCCAGGGGCTCCTGGACCGAGAGCTGGTTCACCAGGCGCTCCTGATGGCGGCTCGCGACGAGCTAGGGCTTTCCACCCGAGATGTCGTGCTCGACGACGCCGAGCCCGCACGTGGCGATGGACCGCCGATCGAGGTGGTCGTCCTGTTCCGCAACGGTGAGTGCCACGCACTGGTGCGCCGGGGTGCCGGCGAGAAGGCCGAGATCCTCGAGGCCGACGACCTTGGGACGATGCCCGACTCGGGCCCGTTCATCCTCCAGCTTGCCGGCCGGACTGAGGAGCTCGCTCGCACCAAATTCCCCGCGCTGCTGAAGCGGCTCGGGCTCAACGGCCGCCCCAACCCGATTCGAGATGATGCGACCGTCTCGCCCGATATCGAGAGCCGGCTGGAGACCCTTGGACTGGTCGACCACTTTGCCGCGATCCGGTCGCTCCACGAAGCGATCCGGACCGATGGCGAGTCGCCCGCCCGGCTCTCGGCACTGGCGAGAGCCTACGCTCAGCTTGGCCTGCTCACGGAATATCAGTGGAGCCCAGCGCACCGGGCTTTCAAGGCGAGGGCGATGCTTTACGCCCATCGGCTCCGTGCCCGGCAGCCCGATTCTCCCTTTGCCGTCCGGACGCTTGCGTTCGTTCTGGCCATGATCGGCCGCCCCTACAATGCCCGGCTCGTCCTCGACCGGGCCGAAGGGCTCGACAACCAGGTGAAGTCTGCCGGAAAGCCGCCGGTGCCGTCGCCAACATGGCTCCCGGTAATCGAAGCCTACCTGAAGGCTGATGGAGACCGCCTGACGATCAAGGACGGCCCACACGCGAAGCTGGCCGCCCTCCTTCGGATGCTGACACTGGAATATCCGAGGGGTACGCGCGTCTTCGTCCAGACGGCGCGGTCGATCCTCTCGATCGACGCCGATTGCCAGCGTGCCTACGACGCCATCTGCGCTCAGGGCCAGCTCGGTGACCTCCACGCCGCGACGGTCCTTGGCCCCGAAGCCTTCACGAAGTTGTTCCCGGTCAAGATGAAGTCGATCGGCTCGCTGCCGGGCTCACTGAAGCCCGCCCTCGACCAGGACGACGAACTCGCGATCGTCGAGGCGCTCGACCAGGCGGGCCGACCCGGTGTCGACCAGGGCGAGCTGCCCTGGGGTGTCCTGGCCCACCTCGCACGCGAGGCTCGGTTTACCCACGCCTTCCGCCGGCTTCAGTTCATGGCCTACAAGTGGAGTGTTCCGACGGCCGAGTATTTCCAGGACATCCGGCCGTTCGTCGAGCACCATCGATACTTCGGCTACCTGGAATTCCTCGGCCTGCCGCCGCAGCAGGGCATCCCGGCCCTGACCGCCCTGGGAAACCGGATGAACCTGGCCGATCTCGAGGTGATCGAGTTGCCGATGCTCGAAGCCCTTCGCCAGGTCCAGTTTCCCGCTTACAAGCAGACCTGGGACCTCGCCAACTACCATGCCACCTCCGTCGTGCGCGACGCCTGCGAGCGGATCGCCAACTCCAAGGACGCTCATCCCTTCTTCGCGAGCATGTTGATGCGACTGGACCCCTACTCGGCCTTCGCGATGGGAAAGCTGGTCGAGGGGGCCTGGGACCAGTCGAAGCAAAGCGTCTCCGAATGGCGGCAAAAGGTCGGCGACGCTCCGGCGCTGATCGGGGCCCTCGGCCGGAAATACGTCGAGTTGAAGCAGTACGACGAGGCCGAGAAGCTCCTGAGGCGCTACATGGAGCTTTCGCCCGACCGATGGGCCTACGTGAAGCTTGCCGAATGTTACAGGGCCCGAGGCGACGCCGACCGCTGGAAATCGACTCTCGACGAATACCTGGCGAAGACCGAGGCGGCCGGTCTCGAGCACGCCGAGGTTCAGGTCCAGCTTGCCAACGACCTGATGGACCGCGGCCGATTCGCCGAGGCGAAGCCGTACGCCGAGACGGCCGCAGAGACCTGGGCAAACTGGGCGATGCAGTGCGCAGCACGATGCAATGAAAGGCTCAAGGACTGGGAACGCGCCGAGCTCTGGACCCGGCGGACCACCGAACGCTATCCCGATACGAGCTGGCCGCTCTGGTATCTCTTCTGCAAGCGAACCGGACGTGGCGACCTCGCCGCGGCGACGGACTTCGCCCGGGAGTTCATGGCGACCGCCGCCGATCGCCCCGACCTGGTTGCCCCGACCAGTGCGGGCCTGTTTCTCTGGTCGATCGGGTTGCCCCGGCAGGCCATGCCCTACCTGATCGCGGCGGACACAGCCGCACCAGCGCCGATGGAGATGTTCTGCATCGCCTTGATCGCCGACGAACTGGGCGATAAGGCACTCCGAGATCGGTCTTTCCAGCAGTACATCAACAAGTTTCAGGGCAGTGCGCCCCGATCGGTGGCCGTCGTGCAGCAGATCGTCGCATCGCTCGCCGACGGCGGAGGCCGTCCGCTCGACGAACCGGCCGTCGACAAGAAACTCGCCGAGATGCCGCCGAGCCCCCGCGGCAACGCCTCGTTCCTGGTCGGTCGATTTCTGATGAAGCGACGTCCGGAGGCCGCTCGCAAATACCTGAAAGCTGCCGATACCGACGAAACCTTTCTCTGGCTCCGGGTCCTTGCCATCGATTCGCTTCGATCACTGGGGGCGAAGCCAAAGCGATGAGGGAGGCGCGCCTCATTGAGGGCCGCCCGCATTCGGGCCGCATCGCTCCTTCGACCGAAAGGAATGACGGTCCTGGGAGGGCGGCCCGAGGTCGGTTGACCAGACGTCCCGAATCTAGCGACGGCCTTCACGAAGGCCCGCGCTCAGCCAGTCTCCGCACGCCCCGGGTCCGACTCGCCCGAGATCCCCCAGCCCCAGTCTCGGATCTCGGGCATGTCCTGGCCGTGCTCGGTGATGTACTGCCTGTGCTCGATCAGCTTGTCGCGGACCGCCTGCTTCACGTACGCCGCCGAGCTGCCGAGCTGCGGAAGGCGATCCACCACATCGCTGACCAGGTGAAACCGATCGAGGTCGTTCATCACCGCCATGTCGAACGGCGTCGAGATCGTCCCTTCTTCCTTGTAGCCACGGACGTGCAGATTCTTGTGATTGGTCCGCCGGTACGTCAGCCGGTGGATCAGCCACGGATATCCGTGGTAGGCGAAGATCACCGGCCTGTCCTTCGTGAAGAGCGTGTCGAAGTCGTGGTCGGAGAGTCCGTGAGGATGCTCGGTCGGCGGCTGGAGCTTCATCAGATCGACGATGTTGACCACCCGGATCTTCAACTCCGGCAGAGACGCCCGAAGAATCGAGACAGCGGCGAGTGTCTCCAGCGTCGGGACATCCCCTGCGCACGCCATCACGACGTCGGGCTCCGCTCCTCGGTCGTTGCTCGCCCACTCCCAGATCCCGATCCCGGCCGTGCAGTGCTTGATCGCCGAGTCCATGTCGAGCCACTGTGGCGAGGGGTGCTTGCTCGCCACGATCACGTTGACGTAGTGCCGGCTCCTCAGACAGTGGTCCATCACCGAAAGCAGGCAGTTCGCATCCGGCGGCAGATAGACCCGGATCACCTCGGCTTTCTTGTTCACCACGTGATCGATGAACCCCGGGTCCTGGTGGGTGAACCCATTATGGTCCTGTCGCCAGACGTGCGAGGAGAGCAGAATATTCAGGCTCGCGATCGGTCGCCGCCAGGGAATGCTTCGGGTGACCTTCAGCCACTTCGCGTGCTGGTTGAACATCGAATCGATGATGTGGATGAACGCCTCGTAGCAGTTGAACAGGCCGTGCCGGCCGGTCAGGAGGTAGCCCTCCAGCCAACCCTCGCACTGGTGCTCGCTGAGCATCTCCATCACCCGGCCCGAGTGCGCCAGGTGATCGTCGGTCGAAACGACCTCCGCCTCCCATTGCTTGTTGGTGGCTTCGAGGACCGCGGTCAACCGGTTCGAGGCCGTCTCGTCAGGACCGAAAATCCGGAAGTTCCGCAGGTCGTCGTTGAGCTGGATCACATCCCGAAGGAACTGGCCGCAGATCCGGGTGTCCTCGCCCTGAGCCTTGCCGGGCGAGGGGACCTCAAGGGCGAAGTCACGGAAATCGGGGAGGCGGAGGTCGCGGAGCAGGACGCCGCCGTTGGCGTGCGGATTGGCGCCCATCCGCCTCTCGCCCATCGGCGCCAGTTCGGCGAGCTCGGCCCGGAACTTTCCGTGCTTGTCGAAGAGTTCTTCAGGACGGTAGCTCTGGAGCCACTGTTCGAGCAGCTTCAGGTGCCCGGGGTGCTGCGTGGGCTCGGAGAGCGGAACCTGGTGCGCCCGGTATGTCCCCTCGACCGGGAGGCCGTCCACCTCCTTCGGGCCGGTCCAGCCCTTGGGTGTGACCAGCACAATCATCGGCCATCGGGGACGTTCGGTGATACCTCGCTCGCGGGCGTCGAACTGGATGCGTTTGATCTCAGCAAGCACGCGGTCGAGCGTCGAGGCCATCAGCCGGTGCATGGCTTCCGGCTCGTTCCCCTCGACGAAATGGGGCGTGTAACCGTAGCCCCGGAGGAGCGACTCCAGCTCGTCGCGACCGATCCGCGCCAGAACGGCTGGATTGGCGATCTTGTATCCGTTGAGGTGCAGGATCGGCAGAACCGCGCCGTCGTGGGCGGGGTCCAGGAACTTGTTCGAGTGCCAGCTCGTTGCCAGCGGGCCGGTCTCGGCCTCACCGTCACCAACCACGCAGGCCGCAATCAGGTCGGGGTTATCGAAGACAGCACCATACGCATGGCTGAGACTGTATCCCAGCTCGCCTCCCTCGTGGATCGACCCGGGCGTTTCCGGCGCCACGTGGCTCGGGATTCCCCCCGGGAAACTAAACTGCTTGAAGAGACGCTTCAGCCCGAGCTCGTCCTGCGTGATGCTCGTGTAGATCTCGCTATATGTCCCTTCGAGATACGTGTTCGCCACCAGTGCCGGCCCCCCGTGCCCCGGGCCGGCGAGGTAGATCATGTTCAGATCATGTTCCTTGATGATCCGATTCAGGTGGACATACACGAAATTCTGACCGGGAGTCGTACCCCAGTGGCCGAGCAGCCTCGGCTTGACGTGCTCGAGCTTCAGTGGCTCGCGAAGCAAAGGGTTGTCGAGCAGGTAAATCTGGCCGACCGATAGATAATTCGCGGCCCGCCAGTAGGCGTCCATCCGCCGGAGGAGCCCGGCCTCGAGTGTCGAATCCATGGCGATGATCCTTCCCTCTCCGAAGTCTCTCGTTGATGGAACGGGGGATCAATCTAGCCGATGTCGGCGCGAGGTGCAACCGCCGCAGGATGACCATCGACCAGACCGCCGGCGACATCGACGGGACGGTCAGGCCCCCGCCGGATGCCGCGCGAGCATCCGGCGGGGCCGATCGGGCTCCGGGCCCGGGGCAACTCAGCGCCCGGCGGAGGCGGAGTCGAAGATGTCGCACCACTCGCGATAGCGACGGGCGATCTCAGCGACGGCGGCTTCGCGGGTCAGCTTGCCGTCACGCCACTCAACGCAAGGATCCCAGAAGCTGGTCCGGCCAACGGCGAAGCCGATGAAGCCGGGGACAGAGGCCGCCGTCTTGAGCCAGTGGCGGACCTTCACATCATCCTCACCGCGGCCGAGGATGATCCCGCCAACCTGGTCGCGACCGCCTCGCTTCATGGCCTCGACGACCCGTTTGGCGTCCTCCGCCGTCTCGATCCCCTCGATCTTCCAGACGTCGGCCTCAACACCGGCGTCCTGAAGCTGGTGGATCGCGGCGATCATCAGGTCGGGGCGCAGCTCGCGGTCGTACCGCTTCTTGTCCCCGCCGACCTTCTCGAGCTGGGCCTTCTCGGCCGGAACCAGCAGCTCGAACATGAACTTGCTCTGACCGCCCGAGTGTAGATACTTCGAGAGCCGGGCCAGCCGCTCCGACTGCCGGTGGTTCAACTCGGGTTCGCCCTCGGGGTTGTACCGGACCAGGACCTTGCAGAAAGTCGGCCGGAACTTCTCGATGTGCTTGCCGAAATCCTCGCCGTACTCGAAGTCAAACTCATCCTGGCCGCTCTTCTCGGCCGGGCACGACGTGTTGTAACCATGCTTCGCCGCGTCGGCCAGGATCGCCGAGCCAAACTGCTCGTCGACCAGGATGCCCGACTTGTCTTGCGGGACGCCGCCACCCAGTGCCGCCTTGAAGCCGTCATAAATGACGCCCTTCATCTCGGCGATCTTCGCCGTCTGCTGGTCGCTCAGCGCGCCCGACCAGCCGAACATGTTCTTCTGGAACGTCCCTCGGTGATCGAAGGGGAGGATGTAAAGCGGACGGTCGTAACCGATAGCCATGTGCGTTCTCCTTGAAATTTCGTTGCGATCCGGGAAAAGGTGCGTCAGAGCCCAAAGTCGGGTTTCGGCCAGAGAGGGCCAAGCGGCCCGGCCGGCGATGGGTCGATGGGGTCGCCAGCCTCAGGATACTCGCCGAGCTTCAATTTCTGGAGCTTGCGGAAGTCCTCGGCGGCCCACCGGGTGAACTCGTCGGTCGAGCCGACGGCCTCGGCGGCATTGAGAGCGGCGGTGAAGGCTCCCATCGCGGCGAGATCGGCCGAGATGCCGGCGACCGACGCCAGCCGCGGATTCCCGTGGCCTCCCATGAGCAGGCGCTCGCCTGGCTCATGCTCCTCCGCCACAGCCCGGGCCGCGGTCGCCGCCGCGTGGATCGCCCGGACAATCGACGCGTAGGCATTCTCGCGAATGATCTCGCCGGAGGCCGCATCGTGTACGGCTTCGATCGCTTCCACCGCCTGCTCGGCCGAGGGACATGGCTCGCCCCGGGCGAAGGTCTCGGCCACCCGCAGGGCCTCGTCGGCCGCCGCCTTGACACTCGCTGCGTCGGGATGTCCGTCCGGTAGCGACGCAAGTCGCTCCACCCGCCGGGCGCATCGGACCGCCAGGGCGACGATCGCTCGCAAGGGGAGCGTCTTCAGATCGTCGACGGTGTATTGCATGTGGATCATCTGGTCTCTCCCCCGGGATTCCCTGATCGCTTCGGGAATGAACGAAGGTCCCGACACCGGGCCTCGCCGTCCCTCGATCGATTTTCGACGTTCCGGCGCTCAGCTCAACGACGCCAGCACGGCCGACGCCTGCCCGGCCATCACCAGTTCCTCATCGGTCGGGATCACGCGGACCTCGGCCCGCGACCTGGCCGTCGAGATCCTCGGAGCGCCTTCGGCGTTGGCCCGATCGTCGAGCTCGACCCCGAGGAACCCCAACCCCTCGCAGGCTCCAGCTCGGATCTCCGGAGCATTTTGACCGATGCCACCGGAGAACACCAGGACATCCAGCCCGCCCATCGCCGCGGCCATCGCCCCGATTCCCTTCCGGATCGAGTAAACGAATAACTCGATCGCCTCGTTGGCCCGGAAATCATTCTTCCGGCTGGACAGCAGGTCGCGGACGTCCGGGCTCGTCCCCGAGACACCCAGCAATCCCGACTCGTGGTTCACCATCCGGTCGAACGCCTCGGGCGAGACGCCAGCCGATCGGGCGAGATAGCCGGGCAAGCCCGGATCGATATCACCCGACCTTGTCCCCATCACCAGTCCCGCGGCCGGAGTCAGGGCCATCGTCGTATCCATCGGCTTCCCTTGATGTACGGCCGCCAGGCTCGCGCCGCTGCCGAGGTGCGCAAGCACGACTCGACCACTCGCGACCTCCGCCCCGGCCGCCTCGGTCAGCGCCCGCATCAGGTAGCTGAACGAGAGCCCGTGGAACCCGTACCGTCGGACCCCCAGCTCCTCGAATCGTCGGGGGATCGGGATCATCCGGGCGACGCGAGGGAGGTCGCGGTGAAAGGCGGTGTCGAAACAGGCCGCCTGCGGGACACCGGGCATCCCCTCAACGAACGTCTCAATCAGGGCGATCTCGCCCGGCAGGTGGTCCGGGTCCATCGGGCTGACCCGCCTCAGTTCGGCGATCAAGTCGGGAGTGATCCGGGCGGGCTCGGAGTAATTCGGACCGCCATGAACGACCCGATGCGCCACGCCTCCGATCGCCGATTCCCCGACGTTCGCCTTCAGCCATCCGATCAGCCAACCGGCTGCGGCGGCAAGGTCAGGCCCCTCGACATCCTGCTCGATTCGATCTCCGTCGTCGGGCGAGACGATGGCCCGCGTTCCGTGGAGGCCAATTCGCTCAACCCGTCCCCGCAGGATCGATGGCAAGCTCGCCTCGCCGGTCGCCGGGAAGAGCGCAAACTTCAGGCTGGACGATCCGCCGTTGACGGTCAGAAGGCAGGAGCGATCCGGACGTCGTCTCACCATCGCGGCGATCTCGTCGGGAATGGGGATACGAACACCGATCGGGTTCCTCCGAGGGACTGACAGCCTCAGGACGAACCCCAGTATAATGGAGGCAAGGGCCTGGCACAATCGCGAGGCCAGCCCGCGCCGGGGCCGCCAATCCCCCGATCGTCGACCCCTCGGGGGTTCGCCGGGTCGGCGCCCGGCGTTTCGACGCCTACTTGGAGAGGAGGGCCTGACGATGCGGGCCCTCCTCCCGGACTCACCGCCGGGAGCGGATCAAGACGATGACCGCCGGACCAATCGATTTGCTGTCGAGGGCCCGCGCCGGGGAAACCGAGGCGCTGGGGGAACTGTGCGCCCTGTACCGGAATTACCTCCGGATGGTCGTTCGGACCGGCCTCGGTCCCCGGCTCCGCGAGCGGGTCGAGCTCTCCGATGTAGTCCAGGAGGCGCTCGTCGAGGTCGTCCGGCAGTTTCCACAATTTACCGGTCAGTCCGAAGCGGCGCTCCTGGGTTGGCTCCGCCGGCTGGTCGGCCAGAAGTTAGCGGATCTTGGGCGCTATCACAGTCGGGCAAAGCGTGCGGGCGGCGTGTCCGCGCGTCCGCTCGACGCTCCGCCCGACTCCAGCGCACGGTCGGGCGAGGAGGGCGGCCGGCTGCTCGACATACTCTCGCTCAGCCAGTCGAGCCCCAGTCAGGCCGCCAGCAAACGAGAGCAGCTCGTTTTACTCGCCGATGCCTTCGCCGGCCTGCCGGTCGACGAGGCCGATGTTCTCTGGCTCTACTACGCTGAGAACCTCTCCTACGAAACGATTGGACAGCGGCTTGGCCTGAGCCGCAAGTCGGTCCGGGGGATTTTCGCCCGCGGCCTCAAGCACCTGAAGCGTACGATGGAAGGGCCGCCTGGCGGCTCGCTGAGGTATGACGATGGCTCCGCCCAATGACGACCCGCGACCGACCGACCAGGGGCCCGCGCCCGAGGTCGAGGAGGACGACGAGGACGACCAACTCGGTGAGGCGATCGAGGAATTCCTCGGCCTCGTCGAGCGTGACGAGGCTCCTGACCTCGAATCCTTCGTCGCTCGATACGACGCCGACCTTCGCGACGAGCTTCGCGCCGCCCTCGAAGGGCTGGAGCTCGTCCACGGCCTGGTCGGCCGAGGCGGCGGGTCGGGCGCCTGGAGCGGCCCACGCGGCGGCTCGGGGCGTTGGCTGGAGTCGGGCCACCGAATCGCCGGCTACCGGGTCGTCCAGGAGCTTGGCCGGGGTGGGATGGGTACGGTCTACGAGGCCGTACACGTCGGCCTCGACCGCCCGGTGGCCCTGAAAGTCCTCGGAACTCACGCCGCGCCCGACTCCTCGGCACGCCGACGCTTCCTCAACGAGGCCCGGACCGCCGCCGGCCTTCACCACACGCATATCGTCCCAGTCTTCGACGTCGGCCAGGTCGGCGGCCTCTGCTACTACGCGATGCAGCGGATCGAGGGGAACGGCCTCGACCGCGTGATCCGACACCTCCGCCGGGCACGGAATGCCTCGGGACCGGCCGGGATTTCCTCGCTCGGCGAGCCGGGCGCCTCGAACAGCTCGCGCTTCGGCCCGATCTGGCTCCGCGTCTCGCCGGGATGGCTCTGGCGATATCCCCGGGCCGACCAGACCGTCTGCCCTCCGCCGCAAGGGCTCCCGGGCTCTCCCCCCTCGGCCATCGGCGACTCGACCGCCTCGTGGGGAAGCCGGATCGGCCATCGAAGCAGTCTCGGCGCGCCGATGGACGGCGATCCCTCCGGGTCGCTGCTCGCACTCGATGACTCGTCTTTGCGCAGGGGGCGTGGGACCTCCACCATCGGCGATGAGCCGCCGCCGTTCGACCCGCCCCGTGGCTCCTCCTACTTCCGGTGGGTCGCCTCGGTCGGGCTCCAGGCCGCCGATGCCCTGGCGCACGCCCACCATCAGGGCGTGATCCACCGCGACGTCAAGCCGTCGAACATCCTGATCGACGCCCGGGGCAACATCTGGGTGACCGACTTCGGCCTCGCCCGTCGCCTGGCCGATCCTGGCCTCACCCACCATGACAGCCTCCTGGGCACCCCTCGCTACATGAGCCCCGAGCAGGCCCGGACCGCCGGCCAGATCGATGGGCGTACCGATGTTTACTCGCTCGGTGCCACGCTCTACGAACTGCTCACCCTGCGCCCGCCGTTCGACGGCCGGAGCGCCGCCGAGCTGGTCGACCAGATCGGCCGAGACGATCCCGCACCGCCGAGGAAGTTCGATCCGAGGGTCCCGCGCGACCTGGAAACGATCGTTTTGAAGGCCCTGGCCAAGCGTCCGGTCGACCGTTACGCCTCCGCCAACGAACTCGCCGAGGACCTCGCCCGATTCCTCAGCTACGCCCCGGTGAAGGCGCGCCGGATTGGGCCCGTCGGCCGGCTCTGGCGGGTCGCCCGCCGACACCCGCAAACCGCCGCCGTCACCGCCTCGGCTGTCGCGATGATCCTGGCGATCGCCACGTATTCCTACGTCCGCATCCTCGGCGAGCGCGCCGCGGTGATCGCCTCGAACGAGGACCTACGCAAGACACTCGACTCGCTCGAACAGGCCAACCGGGAGGCCCAGTTGGCGCGTCGCGGTCAGCATCTCAAGACGGCGCAGATCCTCGAATCGCTCGACGGCCCCGACCGACGTGCCAAGGGCCTGGAGCAGATTCGCAAGGCCGTCGCTCTCAACATCCCTCCGGAAGAACTTTCCGAGTTCCGCGACGAGGCCGTTAACTTCCTCGTGATGCGCGACGTCGAGACCCGCCCTGCGCTGGAGTCGCGATCGGGCGATGGCCTGAGCTTCGGCCCGCAGGGGCACCGTCTCTGGTCAATCTCACGCGAGGCGAATGAACTGGTGCTCTGGGACGTCGAGCAGGGGCGGCAGGCCCTCTCGCTCTCGCTTCAGGCATCGGGCGAGCCGGCCGAGGCCATCGAGCCCGAGCCCTCCCCCGCCAGCTCCGGAACCAATCGCTCCCGACCGCGCCCCGCCCAGGCGCCTGGCCCTCCCCGGCTCACGGGTCGGACACTCGCCACGGCCGGCAACTACATCGCCGCTCTGCTCCCCGACGGCTCCGGCGTTCAACTCGTCGACGCGATCTCGGGCGCCCCGGTCCGCAGGATCACCTCGCCCCGGCGCGCGATCCTTGGCTTGACCGCCGACCCCGAGGGACACCGGCTGGTCACCGTGGAGCTTCGGCTCGACTCGCCCTCGACCGACTTCCAGCCCGATGAAGACCTCGATGCCCTGCCGCCCTATCCCTTCGTCGTCAATCTCTGGGACCTCGACGGCCTGGAGCACCGCGAGCTCGATCCCTGGTCCCCCTCGCGCCGAGGGCCTGTTTCCGGCCGCGATCGGACTCGCCCCGGCTCGCCGCCGATGGTGGCGATCAGCCCCGATGGCAAGATCGTCGCCGTGGCCCTGACCGGACCCGGCACGCGGGGCGTCCGCCTCTTTCGCACCGAGAAGGGGTACGATAGCTCCCGCCGCGACTGGATCGATACCCAGGGCGAGGTCACCGCGCTGGCGATCGGCCCGGGCTCACTCCTGGCGACGGCCGGGCGCGACCAGTCCATCCGCGTCTATAACATGGAGAACAGCGGCGGCCCCTCGCCCTCGCCAAGCTTCCAGGCCCGGGTGGCCAGCTTCATCCGCGTGATGCGGTTCAGCCCGATGGGGATGCTGGCGATCTCGGGCTGGCCCGGCCCAATCGAGATCTACGACCCGGCTGCCCAGGCGAGGATGGCGATCCTCCCCGGATCGGAGCAGTCGCACGACCTGGCCTTTTCGCCCGACGGCCGGACCCTGGCCGCGGTGGGGGCGTCTGGGACCACACCCCTCTGGACAATCCACGACTCCGCGGCGCGGTCTCAGGTCAGCGGCTTCGAGAACCGGCCGACCTCGCTCGCCTTCGGCCCCGGCGGCCTGCTCGCTGGCGGCGGCTTCGACGCGGAGGTCTGGACCTGGCGTGGGGGACGATGCCCCGAGTCGGCGATGCCTCGATCACTGGCCGTCGGAGACGACCCGACGACAGGCCGGCGCTCTGGCGGATGGCGAGGCTCCCGGGGCCGATCCAACGAGCAATCTCCCGCCTCCATCGCCTTCGACGACCAGGGCCGCCTGATCGCACAGGACACCGACGAGATCCGAATCTGGCCGTCGGATGCTGTCCCCGCGCGCACGCCGCCGATCCTCCGCATCCCGCAGAACCAAGCCCAGCCAGCCTGGTTCACGCCGATCGCTCGATCCGCCGACGGCCGGACGATGGCCCTCCTCCGCTCGTCGTCGGTCTCGATCTGGCGAAGCGACCACCCCGACCGCCTGATCCCGGTCAAACCCCCCGCACCGGAAGGCTCAACCGAGCGAGGCCCAAGCCTCTTCCACGCAATCCAGGTCGCCCCACGCGGAGATCGGCTTTACCTCGTCGATTTCGCCGGGAGAAGTCTGCACATCTGGGACCTGGAAGGGCCCGACGCCTCGGGCGCCTTGCAAGCCGTCGCCCGCGACCGAAACCTGCCAACCCTGGAGAAGCTCTCCAGCCTCGCCCTCCGACGCGACGGCGCGGTGCTCGCCGTCGGCGACCGTGAGGGAACCGTCACCCTGATCGAGACCGGCCGCCTCGCCATCCTGGGCACGTTCCGCCCCTCGCCCGGAGAGCCGACCGGCGTGATCCCCTCGCTCGCCTTCTCACCCGAGGGCCGGACACTCGCCGTGGGATCGCTCCAGGGAACCATTTCACTCCAGGACGTCTCCCGCCCCGCATCGCCCCGGCTCTGGCTCCGACTCCCTGGCCATCGCGGGATGGTCACCAACCTCGTCTTCGACGACCAGGGCGCAAGACTCGCCAGCCTCGCCATCTCCGACCCGATGGTCGAGGTCTGGGACCTCGATCTCATCGCCCGCGAGCTCGACCGCCTGGGTCTGACCGACTGATCCCACTCCCCATTCACCCGCAGGTTCGCCATCTCCCTCGGGCGAGCTTTCCGATATCCCCTACCGGGCCCTCGGCGCGATTGGCGAGAAAGCCCGATCGGGCGACTGGGCCGATGCCGAGCAAGAGACCTACCGCTTTCGGATGTGTTTTCCCTTCTTCAGATGAAGCCCGTGCCCCACCGTCGTCGGCAGGATTCCGAGATAGGCATCCAGGAGTCGGGTGGCGATGTCCTGGTTGCCGGCGGCGTTGGGATGGAGCGTTCCATCGATGCTTCCCTCCATCGCCAGAGATTGCGGGAAGGTGCGGATCCACGAATCTTTCGAAGGATAACCGTGAGTTCGGAAATCAGCGACAATCCCTGGCGCGAGGGTCCAGCCGTAGGTTTGAGCCGCCGAGGCGATCACGGCATCGAGCGCCGGTATGATCCGGTGCGTGGCAAACGCGGCGTCGATTCGGTTGATCAGGACCACGCCGCCAGGTCCCAGGATCGGCGAGGGAACCCCCTGGCTGTTGCCCGCCAGTCCCGGATAATTACTCACGAGAACCCGCCCCGGGTTCAGTCCCTGGATCGCCGAGGCCAGTTCTGCGAAGTGCGAGGGCAACTGCGAGAGCGCTCCCTGGAACTGTTGCAGGATCATCTTCCGGGTCGGGTGGCCGATGTGAGAGTTCAGGATCAGCGACTCGACAATCTTCGAGAAGCCGATGTCGTCGCCGCCGACGGAGACGGTCAGCACGTCAATGGTCCGGTTGCCGATAATCGATTTCAGTTCGCTGATCTGGGAGGGGAGTGTCACGCTGGGGTTGCCGATGCTTGTCATCGGGCCGAGAATTCCGTTATTGATCGTCGCTCCCGAGGCCGCAACCGAGACAAACGTGACGGCCTCGTGCGGATTCGCCTGCTGGAGTTGTAACGCGAACTGCGCTGGAGCCGAGAGCGTGGACCGGTGGGCGTCGGCGTTCTGGGCGTTCATCGCGGGGTCGGGCGAGTAGGCCCACTGCGGTGAGGTCGGCGACGGGACCACGGGATTCCCCTCGCCCGAGGCATACGAATCCCCGATCGAGACCACCAGCAGATCCTTCACCTGGATCGACTCGTCCACCACCTGCGGCCCGCTCGATCCGGCCAGGCCAGTCACCGTAAGCTGCACGGTATAAGGACCTTGCTGCAAATCGATCGTCGGAGTCTCGCCGGTTAGGTCGGTCGTCTGGCCCGTCGAGTTGGTGACCGTCCAGGCGAACGTCGAGCTCGGTTGGATACCAATCGACCCCGAGGCGTTGAGATCGACGCCGTAGCCATTCGGCGGGTTGACGTACGCGGGCGTGTTCGGCAGATCCGGTTGATTTCCGTGAACCGGGTCGGGCACGATCTGGGGGACCATCGACCACTGGATCATCGCGGCTGTTGTGAGCATTGACCGGGCCTCAAGGCTCTCGACGGCAAGCCCGAAGCCGCGCCGACATCGGTTCGATTGCGATCGGATCGACATCTGGGAGATCCTCAGTGGCTGGGATGTCTGCAATGATGGGAGGGAGTATAGCCGCAAATCTGGCCGGTTCGCCAGTTGATCGCGGAGGATCTCGCCATGATGGTTCGTCGGAGGCGTTGTCGTCGCGGCCTCGGTGGCGATGGCGGGATGCTGCGGTGGCAGCACCCAGTCGGCGCAGGAGGCGACCGGCAAGGCCCAGGAGATCCGGAAACGAAAAACGGGCCGAGGCCCGCGCAAAGGCCCTCGAATCGCATCAGGCGGGCCGCCGGGGCACCGCGCATCGGTCGCGATGAAATCCGACCGGTCGGCGCCGCTCCCTGGAATCCGGGGCGGCGCCGACCTTACTCCGAGCGGTCAGGCGTGGTGCCTCGCGCCATTCCCACCCGCGATCGGCGAACCCTTGCGGATCGCGCGGATTCGGGGAGCGAACCACGGGTAGATCGACGGCAGAACCAGGGTCGTCAGCAGGGTAGCCGTGATGATCCCGCCGATGACGACCGTCGCCAGCGGGAGCTGGATCTCCGAGCCCGGCGAGGTCGCCAGCGCCATCGGGATGAACCCCAGCCCGGCCACCAGCGCCGTCATCAGGATCGGCCGGAGCCGGACGATCGCGGCCTCGCGTGCCGCCTCGTGCGCCTCGACCCCCTCCTGGTGCAGGTGCTCGACCGCGCTGACCCAGACCAGGCCGTTGAGTACCGCGACACCGAAGAGCGCGATGAACCCCACCCCCGCCGAGACCGAGAACGGCAGCCCTCGCACTGCGAGTGCGAAGACGCCGCCGGTAGCCGCCATCGGAACCGCCAGGTAGATCAAAGCCGCGAGCTGGAGCGAGCGAAACGTGCTGTAGAGCAGCAGGAAGATGAGAAGCAACGCCACCGGAACGACGATCATCAGCCGTCGTGTCGCGGTTTGCAGGTGCTCGAACTGTCCGCCCCATCGTAGGACGTATCCTCCCGACTTCGGCAGCTTCACCTGCTGGTCGATGGCGGCCTGGGCCTCGGCGACGAAGCTGGCGATGT
>DAHZZC010000204.1 GCA_027435495.1 Planctomycetales bacterium | reverse complement strand
GTCGGCCTCGTCGGCGGCGGCTACTTCGAGATCAAGCCGCTGACGGTCACGACGTATGACTCGGCCTATCTGAACATGGAGCGGTTCGGCAACAAATTCGGGCTGATCGTCTTCGACGAGTGCCACCACCTGCCCGGCCCGACCTACGGAATCGCTGCCGCCTCGTCGATCGCCCCGTTCCGCCTCGGCCTGACCGCCACTCCCGAGCGTGCCGACATGGCGCACGCTCATCTCGATCAACTCATCGGCCCGATCGTTTATCGACGCGAGATCACCCAGCTTCGCGGCCACTACCTGGCCGATTACCAGGTAATGACACTCTACGTCCACCTCAGCGACGAGGAACGCATCCGATACGAGCGTGCTCGCGAACTCTACCGAAGCTTCCTTCGCGACTCGGGAGTCGACATGCGACGGCCCGACGGCTGGAGCCAGTTCATCTACGTCGCCCACCGGTCGCCCGAGGGCCGCGAAGCCTTCCGCGCCTACCGAGAGCAGCGCGAACTGGCGCTCGCCGCCCCGGCAAAGCTGAACCTCCTCGGCCGCCTGCTCGAACGTCATAATGGCGATCGTGTGATCATTTTCACGCACGATAACGCTACTGTTTACAACATCGCCAGGCGGTTTCTTGTTCCGGTGATCACACACCAGACGAAGACAAAGGAGCGGCGGGACGTCCTGCTCAAATTCAACTCGGGCGAGTACCCAATCGTGGCGACTTCTCGGGTGCTCAACGAGGGGGTGAACGTCCCCGAGGCGAACGTCGCGGTGGTCCTCTCCGGGACTGGCTCGGTCCGCGAGCACGTCCAGCGCCTGGGGCGAGTCCTCCGCAAGTCGGGCGACAAGGAGGCGGTGCTTTACGAGGTCATCACCCGGGACACGGTCGAGGAGTTCACCTCGAACCGCCGACGACAGCACAGCGCCTACGGGGGGAAGCCTAATGACCTCGGACAAAGAGGAAGAGATTGAGGCCCGGCTCCCTGTAGGAGCCAGCTCCGTCCGGCAATCTTCGGTCCCACGTACGCCGATCACGAGTGCTCCATGCTCACAGGCGACCTGATCCGCGTGAGGTACGCGAAACAGCGGGTGATCCCGCTCTACATTGACCGCGAGGCGTCCCATTGGCTGGAGGCGGCTGAGAGCCTCCTGCTGCTCTACCGTGAAGGCATCGGAATGACGCGCGGCGAGATCGAGTCGGAGGTCGATGCGCTATTTGGAGGCGGCGGTAAAGCCACCCAGGTCCACCGAGGGCTGGCGAAGGTCCTGGAAGACCGGGCTGAGTTCGAGGTCGTTGCCGACGTCCCGCCCGAGGAGGTTCGCGAGAAGGTCTTCTCGGCCGCCGCTGCGCATCGCAAGATCCTGGTCGCCGAGGCCTCCACGCCCGGCCATCGCCCGCACTTCGACCGCGACGTCGTCCTCGCCCGCGTCGCGGGCGAGCTGGGCGTCGAGCCGCAGGCGCTGCTCGGCTCGCTCTTCGCAGATCTCCGCGACGAGAATCGATTGCTCCGGTTCGACGACCTGACCGCCCAACGCTTGATCGATCGTTACAACGTCGCGCTTGCGCAGGCGGTCTTGCTCCGATCAGTGCTGGTCCGAGTCGAGGTCCGGGGTGAAGGGCCGACCCGGTATCGGGCTCTCTTTCGCCGGCTGAAGTTTCACCGGCTGCTCTATCGAGTAGATGGAGGCATGCGTGATGGCTATGTCATCCACGTCGACGGCCCCCTTAGCCTCTTCAACGCCACGACGAAATACGGACTCCAGATGGCGATGTTCCTCCCCGCGTTGCTGCACTGCCGCGATTTCCACCTCGATGCCGAGCTGCGCTGGGGTCCTCGCCGGGAGCCGAGGAGCTTCCACCTCGAAGCCAACGACGGCCTGGTTTCGCCCCAGGCCGACACTGGCACCTACACACCGCCCGAGCTCGCCGCGTTCGTCGACCGCTTCCGACAGGTCGCCACCGACTGGGAACTGCACGAGAGCACCGACGTCATTGAGCTCGGTCGCGAAGGTGTCTGGATCCCCGATTATCGCCTTGTCCACAAACCGAGCGGCACCGATGTCCTCTTCGAGGTCGTCGGTTTCTGGAAGAAGGCCAGCCTGGAGCGTTTGCTCCGCCTCCTGCCTGGCCACGGGCCGCCCCGTTACGTCCTGGCGATCTCCGACCGCCTGAAGGTCGATGAGGAGGCACTCCAGGAGCTGACCGGTCCGATTCTCCGCTTCAAGGAGATCCCCAACGCCACCGAGTTGGCGACGATGCTCCGCTCCCTTGTTCAAGATCGCCCCACCACCGACACACCACTCTTCCGCTGAACAGCCTCGCCTGCCCCGTTCCCTCGACCCGCCGGGCCCGTTACACTGGGCTCTCCGGGTGCGGGACGGACTGCCCTGGCAATTCCAGTCCTCCTTTTTATTTTCCTATTCTTTAATATTGAATCTCGAATATTGGTGGTGTCCTACGATGA
>DAHZZC010000203.1 GCA_027435495.1 Planctomycetales bacterium | reverse complement strand
GGAAGCGCCGCCGAGCCCGCCGGTAACTCAACGCCCCCGGGAATGTAGAGGAATGACGGCAGCATCGATCGAGGCGCCGTCTCGGCCGGAGCGACCAGTTGCGGGACGGGAAAGTCGCGAATGTCGGCCGACGGACGCTCGCGCCCCTGCGTGTCCACGTACGCGACCGCGCAGTTGGTCGTACCCAGGTCGATCCCCACGATGTAACGCGACCGAGACATCCACACGCCCCATGAATTCGGTGAACCACAGAGACACAGAGGCACAGAGAAATGCCGAGTCTATCCGTCTCCTGGGACTTCTCTGTGTCTTTGTGTCTCTGTGGTGGATTCCAAATCAATAACCACCGAGACACAGAGGCACAGAGAAATGCCAAATAACCCGATATTCTTTTTCTTCTCTGTGTCTCTGTGTCTCTGTGGTGGATTCATCTCCGTGGTTAGTTGGAGATCACGAAGTTGACCAGCTTCCCCGGCACGATCACGACCTTGCGGACGGTCTTCCCCTCGATGAGAGCGACGATTTTCTCGTCAGCCCGCGCCGCGGCCTCCAGGGTCGGGCCGTCGGCGTCGGCCGGGACCACGACCCGCGCCCGGAGCTTTCCGTTCACCTGCACCGGCACCTCGATCTCATCATCCTTCAAGAGGGCTGGATCGTAGCTCGGCCAGGGCTCGTAGGCGAGCGTCCGGTCGTGGCCGAGCAGGTTCCAGAGCTCCTCACCCAGGTGAGGCGCCATCGGCGAGAGCAGCAGGGCAAACGTCTCCATCGCCGATCTGGGCCGCAGCTCCTGCCCTGTGAAAAAATTGGTGAACTCCATCAGCCGGCTGATCGCCGTGTTGAACCGGAGTGCCTCAAAATCGTCGGTCACGGCCGCGACCGTCCGCGCCACGACCTTCGCCTGCTCGACCGTGAGATCCGCCTCACGCACCTTCGGGTCAAGCCGGACCTCGTCGGCCTCGGCGTCCACGACCATCCGCCAGGCGCGGGCCAGGAACCGATAAACGCCCTCAACCCCCTTCATGCTCCACGGCTTCACGGCTTCCAGTGGGCCCATGAACATCTCGTAGAGTCTCAGGCTATCGGCGCCGTAGTGCTCCACGACGGTGTCAGGATTGATGACGTTGCCCCGGCTCTTCGACATCTTGTGCGATCGCGCGTCGACGCGGACCTCGGGGTCATCCAGCAGGACGAATCCGTCCCCCTTCTTGACAACCTGATCCTCGCGCAATCGGACCGCCTGGACGTCCCGCGATTGTTTCCCCTCAATGGCGACATGGCCGCCGTGCTCGGTCGGCTCGACCATCGCGCTGGTGACCCATCCGCCCGACTCATCCCGGTAGCCGGTATACTCCACCTCGCCCAGGATCATCCCCTGGTTGACCAGCCTCTGGAACGGCTCGGCCGTGCTCACCAGCCCGCGATCGAACAGGACCTTCTGCCAGAACCGACTGTAAAGCAGATGCAAAACCGCATGCTCGGCGCCGCCGACATAGAGGTCGACCGGCATCCAGTACCGTTCCTTCTCCGGGTCCCAGGCGCGCTCGCGGTTGTCGGGATCGATGTAGCGAAGATAGTACCAGCACGAACCCGCCCACTGCGGCATCGTGTTGGTCTCGCGACGATAATTCTCCGAGAAGCGGACCCACTCGACGGCCTTCGAGAGCGGACCTTCGGGGTTGCCGGTCGGCTTGAAGTCCTCCAACTCGGGCAGCAGGACCGGCAACTCCTCCACCGGAACCGCATGCGCCCGCCCCTGGTCGCCGATCAGCACCGGGAACGGCTCGCCCCAGTATCTCTGTCGCGAGAACAACCAGTCTCGGAGCTTGTAATTGACCGTCTTCTTGCCCAGATCCAGGCTTTCGAGATAGGCCGTGATGGCCGCCTTCGCCTCGGCGGTCGGCAGGCCGTCGAGCGTGATCGAGGCGTTCCCCGAGTTCACCGCGACGCCCTGGTCCGTCTCGGCGCGGAGCAGGGGGGCGTCGGCCTGGTCGACCGAGGGAGCCACCACTCGGACGATCGGTAGCCCGAAAACCTGTGCAAACTCGAAATCGCGCTCGTCATGTCCCGGAACGGCCATGATCGCGCCGGTGCCGTAACTCATCAAGACATAATCGGCGATCCAGATCGGGATGCGATGGTCGTTCACCGGGTTGATCGCATAACCACCCGTGAAGACACCCGTCTTTGTCTTGCCGAGCTCGGTTCGGTCGAGATCGCTCTTGCGCGAGGCCGACTCGCGATACGCATCAACGGCCGCGCGCTGCTCGGGCGAGACGATCCGGTCGACCAGCGGATGCTCGGGCGCCAGCACCATGTAGGTCGCGCCGAAGAGGGTATCCGGGCGGGTCGTGAAGACGCGGATGACCTCGTTGGCGTGCTCCAGTTCCACCAGGAAGTCGACCTCGGCTCCCTCGCTCCGGCCAACCCAGTTGCGCTGCATTTCCTTGATCGGGCGGGGCCAGTCGAGGTCTTCCAGGTCCTCGACCAGCCGGTCGCCGTACGCGGTGATCCGGAGCATCCATTGAGTGAGCGGACGCCGGATGACCGGATGATCCCCGCGCTCGCTCTTGCCGTCGATCACTTCCTCATTCGCGAGGACGGTCCCCAGCTCGGGGCACCAGTTCACCGGCACCTCGGCGCGATAGGCGAGCCGTCGGGCATCTCGATAGGCGTCGGGGTCGGACGTCCCGGGAGGAATCGGCAGCTCGGCAATCGGCCGGCCCTTCCCCCGGCGCTTCCGGCCGGCCTGGTCCGTCCACTCGAAGTCAGGGTCGTACCAGGTATCGTGGATTTGCAGGAAGATCCACTGGGTCCACTTGTAATAGTCGGGATCGGACGTGTTGACCTCGCGGTCCCAATCGTAGGAGAAGCCGAGCGACTTGATCTGCCGCCGAAAGTTGTTGATATTCTGTTCGGTCGTGATCCGGGGATGGACGTTCTCCTTGACGGCGAACTGCTCGGCGGGGAGGCCGAAGGCATCCCATCCCATCGGGTGCAGGACGTTGAACCCGCGCATCCGCTTGTAGCGGCAGAGGATATCGGTCGCGGTGTAGCCCTCGGGATGGCCGACGTGCAGCCCGGCCCCGCTCGGGTAGGGGAACATGTCGAAGATATAGAGCTTCGGCCGGTCGGTGTCGAGATCCCGGGCGCGGAAGGTCCGGTTCCGCTCCCACTCGGACTGCCATCGGGGCTCGATTCG
>DAHZZC010000202.1 GCA_027435495.1 Planctomycetales bacterium | reverse complement strand
AGGCTTCGAGGATCGGCTCGCGCGTCTGGCCGCGCTGAGAGTTATCGCGTCCGCGCGACGCCTGATGCAAGACGATCTCGTAGCGCCCATCGCCGTCGAGATCACCGACCGAGGCATCATTCGGCGTGTACCCCTCGGGCGTCTTCAGCGGGATGGAGATATACCCTCTCGGAGCATCGCCAGCGAGCCGGAATGATCCGCCCGAAACCGCCTCCGAGACCGACTCCGCCGCCCGGACGACGTACTCAACCGCCCGTCCGACCGGCGCCCCGCGATCGAGGAACCCGGTCGGCCCGTCGGGCGCCGAGCGATGGACCCGCTCGAACGGCCCGCCGTCTATGGAACGATCGACCTCAAAGGCGAGGCCGCTCGGATCGGTGCCGAGCAGCCGCCAGCTCACGTAGACCGCTCCATCATCGCGTCGGACGGCAACAACCCCCCGATCGAGCTGCTCCATCCGCCGCGGCCCGGCGGACTGGGTTGCGGTCGGGATGCTCAGCGCCACGAAGATCGTAACCGCGATGATGAATTTGCGGGACATGGGATTCCTTGGTGCGGGTTCGAGTGGACGAGGACGAGGGAGGCCGGAGGTCATAATATCAGCCTGTCATGCCCGCCCTCCAACGCCGCGTCCCCACTTGCGAAAGCGCGAAACCACGAGAGAACGAAAGAGGTTTCCGGATCCCCAGATCGGGTCGATCACCCTGGAACCTATCCGATTCCATGCTTTCCTCCCATGGTGTTTTCGCGAGGGTCAGATCAAGCCCACTGCCTCATCATCCCGACGCGAGGATATCGCGCGTCCAGGCGGCGTTATCCGGGTCGAGCGGTGGGACGGGCGGTTCCTTGTAGTCGAGTTGAAGGTCGAAGCGAGCCCGATCGTACAGGGCGTGCAGCACCGCGCCGAGGTTAAGGGTCGGCTCGGGATCATCCGGCAGGAGCGGGATCGGGAGGGTCGGGATCTCGTCCCGGACCCCGAACCCCAGCAGCTTCGCCCGAGGTCGCAAGGCGCCCCGGCTGATCAGGATGCGATAGGGGGTCTCGACCGGCAGGGCCGAGCCGAGCGGCATCGGACGTCCCGCACGGAGGAGGTCGATCTCCACCAGGTTTGTCCGCGTCTTGAGGATATTCTCTCGCTTCCCGATATATTCCTCGCGGCCGTCGCCCTTGGTCTTGTTCGTCGGTGAGAGGACCTCGATCACGGTGACGAGCCGCTTCTCCCCGACGGTCCGGATCTCGAGGAACCACTCCTCGACCGGCTGCGGGACGGGGACCTCGACATCCATCTCAATGACGCCGACCCCGGCCGCGGTTCGACGTTCTGGCTTCGAGATCCGCTTCCGCGATCCCGTCCGACCGACAAGGACATCGGGCCGGATCATGGCGATGTCCTCAACGGGCGTGGCAACGTAAGTGCGCTGCTCGATGCCGACGAAGTATCTCGGAGCGACCTTCGCGGCCAGATCCTCGCGGATCGCGGAGATCAGGGCGTTATGTAGATCCGGCCACAGCCCCGGGTGTTCGAGCCAGGGGTCCATGCCGGGGAATCGGGGGCGCATCGCGGTTGTCCTCCGAGGGACGCCGACCGGGCGCGGGATCCGGCCCCGCGTCGCGATTGCCATTGTCGCGCCGGGGCCGGAGACGGTCAACGCGGGCGATCGGATCAGTTGAAGCCCAGGACCGGATGCGGGACGTACGGCTCCTCCAGCCGGGCGTTCTCCTCGGGCGTCAGCTTCACCGAGAGCGCACCGACGGCGTCTTCGAGGTGCTCGGGCCGGGTCGCGCCGATGATCGGGGCGGTCACCGCCGGCTTCGAGAGCAGCCAGGCCAGCGCCGCCTGTGCCCGGGGAATCCCCCGCGCCGCCGCCAACTCGCCGACGCGATCGATCACGGCGCGGTCGGCCGATTCGGTCCGGGCATACAGCGTCTTGCCGAACTCGTCGGTGCCGGCCCGCTCGGTGCTCGATCGGTCGTCCCAGGCCCGCGCCAGCCGGCCGCGCGCCAGAGGGCTCCACGGGATCACGCCGATGGCCTGGTCCTCGCAGAGCGGGATCATCTCGCGCTCTTCCTCGCGATAGATCAAATTATAATGACCCTGCATCGAGACGAACCGCGACCATCCGTGTCGGTCGCTCAGGAAGAGCGCCTTGGCGAACTGCCAGGCGTGCATCGACGACGCTCCGATGTACCGCACCTTCCCCGACTTGACCACGTCGTTCAGGGCTTCGAGCGTCTCCTCGATCGGGGTGTCATAATCCCATCGGTGGGTCTGGTAGAGGTCGATGTAGTCCATGCGGAGGCGTCGGAGGCTCGCGTCGACCTCGGTGAAGATGGCCTTGCGCGAGAGGCCGCGGCCGTTCGGGTCGGGGCGCATCCGGTTGAAGACCTTGGTGGCGATGACGACCTCGTCGCGCCGGGCAAGGTCGCGGATGGCCCGTCCGAGGAACTCCTCGCTGGTCCCATCGGAGTACGCATTGGCGGTGTCGAAAAAGTTGATGCCGAGCTCGAGGGCCCGCTGGAAGTACGGTCGGCTCTTTTCCTCGTCGATGCTCCATGGATGCGCGCCCCGCCCCGGGACGCCGTAGCTCATGCACCCGAGGCAGATCCGCGAGACTTTCAGGCCCGTCTTGCCAAGTCGTCGATATTCCATGGTGTCGGTATCCTGGCGATGGCGGCGAGCGAACCCGCGGGCGTGAGGCGATGTCCGGACGAGGGCCCCGCGGGTGTGGATTCCGGATTCTATCGCGACCGGGCCGGCCGGAGGAGTCCCATGGGCATTGACTGGGAGGTGATGTTCCCGAGGCCGGGTGCCGACCGGGTCGAACTGGATCGGCTGATCCGCGAGCAGGCCGCGGCATTCCAGGCGATGCCCTACCACTGGGACAGCGACTTCATGACCCCGGACGAGGTCCTGGATCGGACCAATCGCGAGCATGGCCCGCTGCTGGGCCGGAGCTGTCGCGAGCTGTCGGCGATCCTCGAATTCCCCGAATACGACG
>DAHZZC010000201.1 GCA_027435495.1 Planctomycetales bacterium | reverse complement strand
TCCCTGCCGTCAGGCCGGGACCATCAGCCAGCGGAGGGGGGAGTTCCCGCTCCCGTCCCGGATGATCCTGGTCCAACGCCGAATCCATCGTCGGCTGGATCTTCCGGATAGCACCTGCCGGCTGGTCACGCACGGAAAACCGAAAGCCGAAAACGGAATACCGAGAAAACTACCACCCCCGGACCATGTTCGACTCGATCACCTTCCGCGCCCCGTCCAGATCCGCCCCAGTTGACTGCATGTACAGCCGGACCGCGTGCAACTTGTCCCCCTGCGCCTTCGCCAGGCAATCCCGGGCCGTCTGGCAGACGGCGCCATCCGACGCGGAAATTCCCAGCAAATTCTTGGAGATCACCCAGGCGTCCCTCGGACGGTGGCTCACCCGGACGACTTCCTCGCTCGGGTAATGTTCCGCCGCAAAGCTCCGCGCCCCCGACTCGTCGTCAACGCACGCAATCATGATATGCGACGTCGTCTCGACCTCGAACAGTGGCATGGCCGGCTCCTTTCGGAAGAAGTGGGATGGTGCCAGGCACGGGGACATCCAGCGCGGGTTTCCGGTGCTCTGGCGACGCCCCCGATTGCTGGATCGTAACCGTCGGGATGGCCGCGGTCAAACGTGGCGATGAATCGGATCGGGGACAGGGCGAAGCGGATGGACTTGTCCGCGGGTCGAGTGGGTGCGACAATCGAAAGACGTCGACCCGGGGCGTGCTGGTGGTGCGAGCCGGCCGCGGCCCGGTCGGCGCCCTCACCAGTTCCCGCGCGGTGATCGCGGGGTCGCAGCCGCATCCGAGGTCGATCGAGAACATGCCTCAGACACTCTTCCAGAAGGTTTGGGACCGACACGTCATCCGGGCCGCCGAGGGCGCCACGCTCCTCTATATTGATCGGCATCTGATCCACGAGGTCACGAGTCCGCAGGCGTTCGACGGCCTCCGGCTCGCCGGGCGGAAGGTCCGACGGCCCGAACTGACGTATGCGACGGTCGACCACAACGTCCCGACCGAGAATCAACTGGATATCCGCGACCCGCTCTCCCGGCGGCAGGTCGAGGTCCTCCGGGCGAACTGCCGGGAGTTCGGCGTCTCGCTGCTGGATATCCAGAGTGGACGGCAAGGGATCGTCCACGTGATCGGACCCGAACTCGGCCTGACCCTCCCCGGCCTGACGATCGTCTGCGGCGACAGTCACACCAGCACCCACGGCGCCTTCGGGGCGCTGGCCTTCGGCATCGGCACCAGCGAGGTCGAGCATGTCCTCGCGACCCAGACCCTCTGGCAGGGCGCCCGGCCCAAATCGCTCGGTATCGAGGTCACGGGAAAGCTCGGACCAGGGCTCGAGCCCAAGGACATCATCCTCGCGATCATCCGCAAGATCGGAACCGGCGGCGCCACCGGCCAGGTCATCGAGTATTACGGGCCGGCGATCGAGGCCCTCTCGATGGAAGGCCGGATGACCATCTGCAACATGTCGATCGAGGCCGGCGCCCGCGCCGGGATGATCGCGCCCGACGACGTCACTTTCGAGTACGTCGCCCGCGGCCAACGCCCCTTCGCTCCCAAAGGCGCAGTGCTCGACGCCGCGATCCGCGACTGGAAGACCCTCCGCACCGACGACCCCTCGGCCTTCGATCGTCGAATCGCGATCGATGCCGGCTCGCTCGCCCCCCAGGTGACCTGGGGGACCACCCCGGCCATGACGGTGGACGTCACCGGCGTCGTCCCCCACCCCGAAGAGGTGCCATTCGCCAGCCCGGACGACGCCCGGCGAGCCCTCGAGTACATGGGCCTGACACCCGGGACACCCGTCGAGCAGATCCCGGTCGATCTCGTCTTCATCGGGTCGTGCACAAACGGACGGATCGAGGACCTGCGCACCGCGGCCAGTATCTTCCGCGGCCGAAAGACGGCGCCCGGCGTCCGAGCCATGATCGTTCCCGGGAGCGAACAGGTCCGGATGCAGGCCGAGGCCGAGGGGCTCGACCGGATCTTCACCGAGGCCGGCGCCGAGTGGCGGCAGTCCGGATGCAGCATGTGCCTCGGAATGAACCCCGACAAGCTCACCCCGAAGCAACGGTCGGCCAGCACCAGCAACCGAAACTTCGAGGGGCGGCAAGGCCCCGGCGGCCGGACCCACCTGGTCAGCCCAGCGATGGCCGCCGCCGCCGCCGTCACCGGCCACTTTACCGACGTCCGCCAGTTGGTCTGATCAGGCGGAAAATCGATTCCAAATCCCCGATTCCAGATGATTTTCAAAAAATGGAACCGTTCGTCACCCACCGAGGTCGGCTAGCCCTCCTGGACTGGACCGACGTCAACACCGACCTGATCATCCCCGCGCGCTACCTGAAACGGATCGAGCGGACCGGCTTCGGCCCCCTGCTCTTCGCCGACAAGCGCTACGCCGCCGGCGGCGCCCCCGAGATCGACGACCCGGATCGTCACGGCCCGGACAACCCCGAATTCCCGCTCAACGACCCGTCGCTAAAAGACGCGACGATCCTGGTGGTCGGCCGGAACTTCGGCTGCGGCTCAAGCCGAGAGCATGCGGTCTGGGCCGTGCAACAGGCCGGATACCGGGCCGTCGTCGCTCCCGTCCCCGGCGAGGGATTCGCCGATATCTTCGAGTCGAACGCCTTCAACAACGGCCTGCTCGTCATCGAACTCCCCGAGGCCGACTGGAACGTCCTGGCGAAGGCAGCCCGCTCCGCCCCCGGCCGCGCCGAGGCCACCATCAACCTCCACAACCAGACGATCACGATCGATCCCGTCGACGGGGTCTCCGCCGCAAGCCTCTCGTTCCAGGTCCCCGAATCGCAGCGCCATCGGCTGCTCAACGGCCTCGATGCGATCGCCGAAACCATGGCCCACGAGGCCGAAATCGCTCGCCACGAACAGGCCGCTCCCGCCTGGTCGCTCCCCGCGGCGGAACCATCGGCATCCTAGGCGAAAAATCCCACCTCGATGAAATCCGCCTCGGCCAATCCATCCGGGGCGGAACCTTTTCTCACCTCTCGCCCTATCCGTATTCATTAAGAATCTTCTGGACATCGGCATATCGATCACTTCATCCCTGGTCCTCGTCTTCATGCCGTCCTTAAGAAAATCGAACGGATGCCCCATGTGAGGTCTTGACGAACCTCCATGTGTTATTTCGTAACAGCCGGCGATCCTTGATGTCGACCATGCCTTACCTGCTGTGAAGCTTGTCGTTCGCATGTTCCCTGGACCTCTCCATATCCCTCCAGGGAATTTGACTGGTTTGACTTGGTCTCTCGGTTTATGGATTTCCTGAAAACCAAGGATATCCTCATGACTTTGACCGTGCCGTTCGAAGGCGATCGTGAACGGTTTCCGAGTCTTGTTTCGAAGCGATTGGACGCCCAGCACAGTGTTCTGAACGCGGAGTCGGCTGTTCAACTCAACCGAAGAGATTGAGCGGCCGATCCCCCTCGCAAGACCTTAAATCGCGTGCAACTCGGTGCGACATTCTCAGAAGAGGCCGCACGGAGTCGTCGTTACGATACGTCGACGGCACCTTGATCGAGCTGTCTCGAGGACAGATGGAACGGATAGGAATGGTTCGGCGACCCGTCTATTCGTGACTGCGCGCAGTCTCCTCGGGCGAGTCGGCATGTCGTGAAACTCGAATCCAGAGTCCTGGATGGGAGAATTTTGTCGATGAGTATTCACCAGACGCGCCGATCCGCGATTCGGCTCGCCCTGAGCTCCACCGTCGTGGGCCTTTTGTCGTCGGCTCTCGGCTGCTCGCAAGAGGGGCCGTCCTCTGAGTACGAGACGAAGAAAGGGCCTTCGGCGGAGGAGTCGGTGACCCGCGGGAGAGTCCCCCGCAAGGCGAAGACCCAGGAACCGGCCACCGTGCAGCGGTCCAAGACGGGCCGCGAGTGAACACGCCAGGCCGACACCTGGTCCTGTTGTCCGACAGATATCATGGATTTGTTTATTTGTTTTCCCGTCAAGGAGAGTCCACTCCCATGAATCGTCCACTTCGAACTCGTTCGAGAGGATTCACACTGATCGAGCTGCTGGTGGTCATTGCGATCATCGCCGTCTTGATCGCACTATTGCTCCCGGCCGTTCAGGCCGCCCGGGAGGCCGCTCGACGAGCCCAGTGCGTCAACAACCTGAAGCAACTCGCCCTCGGGGTGATGAACTACGAGTCCGCGAACGGCGTTTTCCCGCCGTCCGAGCTGGATTGCTTCTGCGAGAGCCCTCCCAACGTGATCCACAATGGGCCCTCATGGTTCGTCGCCATCTGCCCGCAGATCGAGCAACAGGCGGTCTACAATTCGTACAACTTCTCGATCTCCTGGCGATCGGCTCCGAACATCACCGCGACGAACACGCAAATCGCCTCCCTGATCTGCCCGAGTGAGACCAAGCCCGACAAAACCCCGCTGATCGCCGATTACGCCAACGCCCCGATCCCCGTTCCCGCGAATTCCCCGTTCATGCAGGCCCACAGTACCTACGCCGGTTGCGATGGGATTTACTACTGCGACTACCGGAGCGGTTATTCGCTTTCCGACCCGTGCTATCAGACCTGGGGCGCGACCGAGCTGGGTGTGATCGTCGGCGACAACAAGATCTCGCTCGCCTCGATCACCGACGGCACCAGTAACACCTTCATGGCTGGCGAGACGGCCATCGGCATCCTGCCGAACAACCCCAGCGATCCCATCGGCCAGCAGCAGGCCCGGTGGTGGCAGATCGGCTTCTGGTACTCCGGCGAATTCGACTGCGAATATCCGATCAACGCGTATCGCCGTCTGAACTACTCGAGCTTCCCCGGCGGTTTTGTCACGAACGGCGACTGGGCGACTGCCGAAGGCGCCAGCAGCTTCCACCCCGGCGGCTGCAACTTCGCCTTCTGCGATGGCTCCGTGAAGTTCATCAAGGAAACCATCTCCAGTTGGGGGCCCTACAACAGCTCCACCGGCGATCCGGTGGGCTTTACCTACGGCTCCACCTGCGGTGAGAATCACAGCGGCTCGGCCGTCCTTCAGGTCTACCAGAAGCTCGCCACCCGCAACGGCGGCGAGGTCATCAGCGCCGACGCCTATTGATCGGCCCGAGACCCCATCCCCAATGCCCAATTCGACGCCGGCGTCCCCCAGGGACGCCGGCGTTTTTCGTTGGCCAGGACCATCCCGTGACCTGCTCAGATCCGATTGTTGACTTTGATTACCAGGATACCTAAGATTGTCGCAATCCTGGAGGACATGGGCAGGAATCGAAAGGACGAAGACCCGTGAATCCGGCTCTGGCGACACCGGCGACCGAGGACTGGACCGAGGCCAACGCGCAGCTCGGAGGCGCGACGCCGAGAGAGATCGTCCAGTGGGCGGTGGAGCGATTCCACCCCCGGCTGACCATGGCGACGGCGTTCGGGCCGGAGGGGTGTATCCTGCTGCACATGCTCGCGGAAATCGAGCCGAAGGTACGGGTCTTCAACCTCGACACGGGCTATCAGTTCCCCGAGACCCTCGAACTACGCGACCGGATCGCCGATCGCTACGGGATTGAGGTCGAGATGGTGGGGGCGGATCTCTCGGTTCCGGAGTACGAGGCGAAGCACGGCGGACCGCTTTACGTGGCCAACTCCGACCAGTGCTGCTACGACCGGAAGATCGTCCCGCTCCGTCGGGCGCTGGTGGGATTCGACGCCTGGATCACTGCGATCCGCGCCGATCAGTCCCGCGACCGCGCCGCGGCCCCGATCGTCGGACCTGACCCGAAGTTCGGGCTGGTGAAGGTGAACCCCCTGCTCCGCTGGACCAAGCGCGACGTCTGGGCCTTCATCGCCGCTCACGACGTCCCCTACAATCCCCTGCACGACCGCGGCTATCCCTCGATCGGATGCTGGCCCTGCACGAAGCCCGTCACCGCTGGCGACGACGACCGCGCCGGCCGATGGGCCGGACAGGCCAAAACCGAATGCGGCCTGCACTCGCTGGATAGCTCGCAGCTCTAATTGGTAATTGATAATTGGTTCTTTGTAATTTGTTATTGGTAATTGGTATAGGAGTTACGCAGTTGGTACTTTGGGGGATCACGCTCTTGGAAAGATGCGTCGTTTGGCGTCGAGGCGGCAAGACGATTACGTAGGCCTTCTCAGCCCAGATATCCCAGAGCAACAGGGCGTGCCGTCCGAGGATCCCAACTGCGTAACTCCTATGGCAATTGGTTTCCTACCAGACGTGCCAGCGTGGCGGCCTGATGGCCTCCCGGCAACCCATTTCTAGGAACAAATAACCAATTACCAATAACAAATTACAAAGAACAAAGAATATGAAAGTTTCGGCGAAGGCCGAATACGCCTGTCTGGCGCTGCTGGCCCTTGCTCGGCAGGCACCCGAGTCTCCGCCGATGCGGATCCGGGAGATCTCGGAGGAATTCGAGATCCCCGAGCGATATCTGGTGCAGATCCTGCTCCGGCTCAAGGGGGCCGGGCTGGTGACGAGCCGCCGCGGGGCTTCGGGCGGATATCATCTCGCCCGGCCGGCGGCGGCGATCTCGATGGCGCAAATTCTCGAGGCGATCGACGGCCCCGACCTCTCCGCCCGCGCCTCGGGCCTCGCGAGTCGCCCGGGCGCGGCGATCCTCGACCCGGTCTGGGACGAGGTCCGCGGCGCCGAGCGAACGGTCCTCGAACGGACCACCCTCGCCCAGCTCGCCGACCGCGCCTCGCCTCACGACTGGAGCATCTGACCGCCGTTCAGATTTCTTCAATCCGAAATTTGAATCGCGAACACGAAAGATTGAAGAAAACAGAATCGGAGGGATCTCAGCCCCCCGGCAGCAGCCCAGCCGCGGGTTCGTCGATGATCCAGATCACGCGGTCGGCCGCCGATTGCAGGAGCGAGGCGGGAACAGCCGACGTCATCGGGCCGGTGAGTGCGGCGGCCACGGCCTCGGCCTTGCGCGGGCCGGTGGCGAGGCTCAGAATCGATCGCGCCGACAGAATGGTCCCAACTCCCATCGTCAGGGCCCTTGGGATCACCGCCTCGATCGAGCCGAACTCGCGGACCGCGTCGGCGCGGGTGACCGGGTGAAGCTCGACCAATCGGGTGGGCAGCCGGAGCGACTCGGCGACCGGGAGGTCGGTCGGCTCGTTGAAGCCGATGTGCCCGTTCCGACCGATGCCGAGGAGTTGAAAGTCCAGTCCGCCGTCGGCCTGAATCCACCGGTCGAACTCGGCGGCGTGCTCGGCGGCGAACCCCTCGGGAACGGTTCCGTCGAGGACATGCGCCCGGTCCGGCGCCAGGTCGACCCGGCCAAAGAGGTGCCGGTGCATGTACGACCGATAGCTCCTCGGATCGATCGGGCTGATCGGGTAATACTCGTCGAGGTTGTATGTGGTGACATCGCGGAAGGAAAGCGCGCCGGCCTCGTGACGATCGGCCAGGCGGCCATACACCGCCTCGGGCGTGGCACCGGTGGCCAGACCCAGGACGGCCCGGCCGCACGCCGCGAGTGCCGAGCGGATCGCGGCCTCCACGTGGTCGGCGGCGAGCCGGCAGACCTCGGCCGCATTCTCAACCACGATCACCGACATGCCGGCCAGGCGGAGGGAACGGTCGTCGGCGTCTTTCAAGGCGGGGGCTCCTCGCAGCGCCGATGAAGACGCCGGGGTCGTCGGGATCAAATCAGGAGAAAGCCTCGGCGCGATCCATCAAACGGTGGCGACAGCCACGGTCTCGGCGTGATTGGTCGCCGACGGCGTCAAGCACGATCCAGGTTCGTCGAGGGCCAGGTGTCCGCCCAGGATTCCCAGGGCCAGATGAATCGGGTCAGGCGGGGTCGAACGGCATCGGGCCGCGTCGAACGACTCGATCTGGAAGAGTTCCACACCGACGAACCGGTCTTCCTTGCGATGGGCCCGACCGGTGAGACTATGCCCCTCGGCCCACTCGCGCGTCAGGGCGGCGTAAGCCCGGCCCAGATGCGAGCAATACTGGGTATAGTCGGTCAGCAGAACTTGCGAGGCATGGCAGTGGATCGCCCATTCCTTGGTGCGCTCAGCCTCACCATCGTAGCTAAAATAGGCATTCGGCTGCGGGAGCGGGCCCCAGGGAGTCCATCCCGAAAGGACCAGCGCATCGTGGAGCCTGGCGCCGACAAGCCCGATCGCCGCCAGGGCGCGGGTCATCCGGTGGGCCATGTGGGCGTCGTTGGCTGGCGGAACGATCAGGGCGCCGGGGCGACGGCGGGCGAACCAGTCGATGACCTTGGCAATGTCGGCCTCGGTCGGCTCATAGCCGGGGCGATTGTACGATTCGAGGTTCCAGCAAACGGCCTCGGCGCCCAGGACGTTGCACTCGAGGCGGAACTCCCCTTCTCGGACAGTGATCTTTTTCTGGTCGTTGAGCCAGGGGGCAGCGACGTTCCGCTCGCCCGCGAAGAGCAAAACCTCGACGACCGGCAGGCCGCGGCGAACGGCGTATTCGTGGAGCAGGCAGGCGGCCGTGATGGCCCCATCGTCCGCATGCGGGCAAAGCATGACCAGGGGCCGGTCGGGGCGGAGAACGGCCCGGAGCGAGTCGCGGACGTCAACCAGATGGCCGTGAGTGCAGCAATCGCGGACGGCCGACAGGATCTGATCGATCGCCGGCCGGCAATCCGCGGGGACGGGCGTCGTATTGTGGTCCATGGGAAGGTTCCGTCGGCCTCGTCGGCGATCGGCGGGAGGGCCCGGGGACCGGGAGACGTTCCGGTGCCGCCGGCATTCATTTTCCGATCCCGATGGAAGCGCGTCAACGGCAGAGACGATCCGATCGTGCCGCCGATCCGGCGCGATCGGACTCTCCCTCGCGGTTTCTGGCCGGCGGTTCAGGCACTTCCCTCGTCGAAGAGGCGAGCGCGGAAGCTGGCCCATTCCGAGAATCCTTTGGTCTCGCCATGATGTCGGGTGAGGTAAGATCGTCGAGTTGCCGCTCGCTTCTCGGCATGAATACACGGGGGAAGCTAGGCGGTGGGGCCGGATCAACGGGTCGAGACCGATAGGGAGGCGGAAGCATCATGAATACCGC
>DAHZZC010000200.1 GCA_027435495.1 Planctomycetales bacterium | reverse complement strand
GAAAGCTCTACGACCTCAACGGCCGCGAGATCGCCTTTCACAAGCCAACCGCAACCGGCCTGGCGCTCGTCAAGGACAAGGAACTCAACAAGCTCCGCCGGAAGCACACCGTGGTCCTCCTCGCGCCCTGAAATCCCCTGGGTCGAGGCCCGTTGGACCATCCCGAGGCGCCTCGACCCAGCCTCCCATCCGGCTCAAACAGATCCGGTATACGCCTCGAAGATATCCGAAAACGCGAATGGAGCCTGGACGATCGAACTCGCGTTGTCGACCGCGTAAGTGAGCGCTCCGCCGGGCGCCTGCTGGTCGCGCCCCAGCGACCACATCGAGATCTCGGCCAGCCCCACCGACTCGGCGAACGCCAGAAGCTGGCTCGCGTCGGAGAGGCCGAAAACCTCGTCCGAAGCATCATTGACGCCGATCATCGGCGTGACGCCGATCGTCCCCCAGAGCTCGCTGCTCGTCCGCGTGCTGCCGTAGAGCGTCGCGAGCTGGGTGTGCAGGCTCGTCGCCGCATCGATCGCGTAGGTCCCCATCTGACCCTGCGGATTGGGCGCGGCCGAGTCGCCGTAGTCCATCGCCATGACATTGACCGTCGAGATCTTCACCCCATACTTCAGGGCCGACTGAAGGACATACAGCCCGTTCGCCGTGAGCCCGCTCGGCAGGACGGGGAGCGTGAACGAGACGTCGAGCGTCTTGCCGGCCGCCGCGGCACTCGCCTGGAGCGCGGCGATCGCCTGCGACCGCCGGTCAATCGAGGCCGGATCGGCCGCCGCGGCACCCTCGATGTCGAAGTCGATATGAGTCAGGCCGTAAGCGTTGATCACCTGCTGATAGGCGGCCGTCAACGCTCCCACATTGGTGATCGCCTGCGCGAGTTCGGTCCCGGCCTCGCCGCCGAACGAGACGCTCACGTGGCCCCCCGCCGCCCGGACCTGCGCCACCTGCGCCTGGATCGCCTGGTCAAACGTCCCGCCGTTGACCTCGTACGCCGAATAGCCGCCCCAGGCCGGGGCGTTGTTCGCGTCGGCCGTGATGAACGCCAGGGTAAAATCTTTCAGCCCGGCCGACTGCATCGCCGTTGAGAGGTTATAGGTCGGATACAGCGTCATGTCGACATAAGGCGCGAAGAAGTGTCCCCAGCTATTCGCCTGAAACGGCGAGACGACCGTGAGTGCCACCGTCGCGGTCGCCGATCCGCCGTGCCCGTCGCCCACCGTGTACGTGAACGCGTCGGCGCCGAGGTAGCCGGCGGCCGGCGTGTAGACGAGCGACCCGCCCGTCCCGGCCGCGACCGTCCCGTGCGCCGGCTGCGTGAAGCCCGAGACCGAGAGCGGATACCCGCTCGGATCCGTCGTCGAGGCCAGCACATCGATCGACTGCGCGACGTTCCCGGTGGCCACCGTCGTGATCTCATTCGCCGTCGGCGGCGCGGTGATCGTGTCGACGATCGTCGCAATGGCCGACGAGGTCCCGAGCGCCGCACCCGAGGGCGCCGAAAGGTCCACCTGGAACGTCAGGTTGGGCTTCACCGATGTCTCCGGCAGGATCGAGACCGCGAACGTCTCGCTGGTCGCTCCGGCCGGGAAGGTCAGCGTTCCGGAGGACGCCGTGTAGTCGGTCCCCGCGTGCGCCGTCCCGTCGACCGTCGCGTACCCGACCGTCACCGGCTGCGCCGCCGCCTGCGAAAGCGTCGCCGTGAAGACGGCCTGCGCCCCCGCCGCACCCGCATTCACCGAGACATGACTCAGATTGATCTGCGGAACCGCCGGGCCCAGCGGCGTCCCGTTCAAAACGTAGTTCGACGGCACGTCCGTCCCCACGTTCCCCGGCGACCCGTTGAAGCCGAACGAAACCGAGCCACCCGCCGGAATCGTCCCATTCCAGCCGTCATTGTTGATCGCATATTGATTACCTGACTGCGTGCTGGTCGCGTTCCAGATGCTGCCGATCGACCGATCCCAGGTGAAGCCGAGCGTCCAGTTGCTGATGGGCGCCGATCCGTCGTTGACCACGGTGATCTGGCCCCCGAATCCGGTCCCCCAGTCGCTCGTCACCGCGAACGAAACCGAGGCGTCCGTGGGGCTCGGCGTGGGTGTCGGCGTCGGCGTCGGGACTGGCGTGGGCGTGGGCGTGGGGATCGGGGTGGGCGTCGGCGTGGGTGCCGGCGTGGAACTGATCGCGAGGCCATCCAGCGCATAATTCGTGGGGAAATCCGAGCCCACATTACCCGACGATCCATTAAACCCGAACGAAACCGAGCCGCCCGCGGGGATGGTCGCATTCCATCCCGCATTATCGATGGTATAGGTGTTCCCCGAGTGGCTGGCGACGGTGGCGTCCCAGATACTGGAGATCGATCGATCCCACTGGAAGCTCAGGGTCCAGTTGCTGACGGCAACAGTCTGGGTATTTGTGATGGTGATCTGGCCGCCGAATCCGGTCCCCCAGTCGCTCGTCACCGCGAAGGCCGCGGAGGTGAGCAAGGCCCGGGTTTCCAGTTGTTCGGGCCGGCCGGAGCCGATCGCCGATCGTCGGGGCCTGTGCGCGCGGCGCCCCACTCCAGGGCCAGGGCGCCAGCGCCCGCCCTCGATTCGGATCTGCATGAGCGTTCTCCTGGATGTGTGGATCGGGTGAGGTCGGCTCCCTGCGCGACCGTCGTGGCCCTGTCGCGGCGGGATTGGTCGCGGGCCTCTCTCAGGCGACGTTATCATCCTAGAATATGCGCAGGGCGTCGAGGGGCTGGCGATGCCGATCGCAGACGCCGGGGGCTCCTGGCAACACGTCAGTGGTAGAGGAACATCGGGATGGGGCACTCGGCGAGCAGTGTCCGGGTGAAAGAGCCGAGGAAGAACTCGCGGAGGACGGGCTTGCCATAGGCGCCCATCACCAGGAGCCCTGCGCCGAGTCGGCGGGCCTCGGCGAGCACGATGGCCGCGGGTGGGCTGCTGGAGGCGATGGCGTGGGCCATCGCGGCGAGCCTGTGCAAATCGAGGAAGTGTCGGGCGTGCTCGGCGTGGCGGGTGGCCTCGTCGGGTCCATCGGCGACGCTGACGATGTGAACGCGTCCCGTCCCGCCCAACCCGGTCGCCTCGAATGCCGAGAGTGCCCGATCGGCCTGGAGGCTCCCATCATAGGCGACGATGACCGGCCCCTCGGGCGCGGGCGACCTGGGAACAACGACGATGGGCCGGGGGGTATCCTTGAGAACGCGGCGAACGAGTCCCTCGTCGGGCAGGTCCTCGCGGGCTCTGAACTCAAAATGCGACCGCTGCGGGAGCAAAACCAGGTCGTGCGACCGGGCCCGGCGCGCGATCACCTCGTCGGGCGCGCCCTCGTCGACGACCTCCTCGTGCGCGATCCCGGCCGAGGCACATCGAGCGACGAACTCGGCCGCAAGCCGATCCGCGCGCCGGCGGGCCTCGTCCATCCGGTTCTCGTAGCCGAGGTAATACACCGGGTTGACCCCTGGCCGACCGCCAACCGGCCCCAGCGGCTCGATCGCCCGGATCCCCGGTTCATCGGCGATCGCCAGACCCGTCAGCGAGGCCCCAAATCGGCGTGCCCACCGGATCGCCAGCCCGGTCAGCACCTCGCCGTGTTCGGTCGTGTCCAGCCCGACCAGGATGCCGCGCAGCATATCGCCATCCCCCGAACGCTCCACCTCTCGCCAGCCCGCGCCCCTGGCGACTATACTACCGCGGGTGTGGGTCTCCGTCGTGGGCGGTCCCGGCGAATCGTGGCCGAGGGTGTCGAATGCACGTCGATCAGCGAGCGAACCGTCGTCGGCGCATGACCCAGCCATCCGCGCGGAAGCTCGACTCCCGATGGCAGATTCCGGTGGTCAAAGACCCGCTCTGAAATCATAAAATTCCCATAACAAATAACTAATTACAAATTACAAAGAAAGTGCAAGCCAAACGCGAACGCCTGGCGAGATTGTCGAGTGGTCTGGGGGTCTTATCCCTCCTGGATCGAATGGCCGGAGCGCGGCCGGGGTTAACGGTTTTCACGTACCACCGAATCGCGGATCCGGCGTCGGATCCTTATTACGATCCGGTGATTTCCGCGACGGCCGAGGGCTTTCGTGCCCAGGTCAAGGAGATCGCTCGGCGATTCCGGGTCCTGACACTCGACGAGGCGATCGACCGTCTCCGATCCGGCGACCACCCCGACCGCTCGGCCCTGATCACCTTCGACGACGGATATCGAGACAATTTCGAGACCGCCGCGCCGATCCTGCGCGAGCTGGGGCTTCCGGCGGCGTTCTTCCTGCCGACCGGGTTCCTCGACGAGCCGAGCCTTCCCTGGTGGGACGAGGTCGCCTGGATCGTCAAACATGCGCCGGCGCGTCGATGGGAAATGTCCCTTTCGGCCGGCGTCGCTCCGCTCGCGATCGACCTGATCGACGGCCCGCGCTCCGAGGCGATCCGCGCCCTCATCGCCGCGATTCTGGCGGAGACCGTCAAGGACGTGAAGACCTTTCTGGCAACCCTCGCCGACCGGTCCGGCGTCGCGCCCGATTCCACCGCGATGGGCCGTGCGCTCTTCACCGACTGGAACCAGGTCCGAGCCCTGACCGGCCCCGCGTCGGGCCTCGCGATCGGCTCGCACGGCCGGACCCACCGGAAGCTCGCCACGCTCGACGACGACGCCCAGCTCGACGAGCTGGCCGGCTCGAAAGACGTGCTTCGGGACCGGATCGGCCGCGAGGTGGAGGCGATCGCCTATCCTTACGGTTGGCCAGGCGCCTTCAACGAATCGACAAAGGCCCTGGCCGCCCGCGCAGGGTATCGCGTCGGGTTCGCGGCAATCGAGGGGATCAACGGCCCCGGCTCGACCGACCCGTTCGCGGTCCGCAGACTGAACGTCGGCTCGGGCGATTCGCCGACGCTCCTCCGCGCCCGATCAGCCCTCCACGCGACGCTCGGCCGCTCGTTCCTCTAAACGGATCACCGGCCCCATCGCCCTGGCGAGGACCACCGCCGCTCAACCCGGCTCGTCTCGATGGTCCCCTGTCGAGAGCTGCCAGAGTCCGTTTTGAATCCCGCCGTGAAAGTAGATGGCGAACGTGCCGTGTCCGGGAATCTCCATCGCCGGATGACCAATCACACCGCCCCTCTCCACCGCCGCGGCGAGGGCCGCCTCAATGTCGTCCACGAGCCAGTAAGGTCGAGTCACCGGCTCCTCGGCCTCATGCAGCGGGGCCCGTACTCCCACCAGCCCGCCACCATCAAGCTCGGCCGTCCGGGCCTGGCCCAGCCGCGCGTCTGGCGGACCAAATTCCACTCCATTCGCCGCGGCATAAGCGGCGCAGACGGCGTCGACCTCCCTGGTCACGATTTCGAGGTAATGGATTTGCACGACGGTTCGACCTCCCATTGTCGAAAAAATATCCTGGCAATCCCGCCGCCCAGTCTCGGCTTCGAGGGACCATCACGCCGCAAGGGCCTGCGCCAGGCAACGGCTGCGACCGGCGAACTCATTCCGAACCAGCAATCCGGCCCCGCCCCTCCTTTTCCGAAGCATGCCCGGGGCCGACGTCGCCAACCGAGGCCCGCCACACCGCCTACGCCGTGCCCCAGCAGAACCACGCCCGTCGGCTCCGGCATCGCCGAGGTCGACACCGAGAAATTCGCGTAGGATGCCTTGATCGCGTCATTCCCCTGAAAATTTTGCAGGACAAACCCGATCGTCGTCAATGCCCCGGTCTCAGTCTGCGAATCGATGAGCTTGCCGTCGAAATAACCGGAATCCGTCGATCCGACCCGCGAGATTTCAGAATCCGATTTTTTTCGCATCGACACCATATCCTAATATCACCACCATCAGTCACGTGTCGACAAAAGACCACCTGAGCGACGTCTCGCCGACGGCGGCGTCCCCACGTCTCTCGATTCTTCCGCCGGCACAGCTTAATTCGGCAACCACCGAATACCTACTCTGGCCGAGGCCGTGTTGAAAAATGTCATCGCTATCCCTTGATATTGTTGAAATCGTATCCTCTATGTATTGACCGGCCGACAGAGGGTTGATAATGTCGGTCGAGACCGATCAGCAATCGATGAGCTGTCGGTATCGATCTGGAAGATCAAGTCCATCCGGGATTCTGTGCAGCAGGCCAGATATCCCATGCTCGCGGAGTTCGCCGGGTCCACGCAAGTCCAGGCGAATGACGTGAATCCGGGGTCAGAAGCCGCAAAGATCGCGGTCAATGCCCCGCGTCGATTTCCCTCAAAGCCCGACAAGCGCCGCGTGCCGATCGATCCTCTTTGGGTCGAGCGTGGGCGATCGTGCTTTGCGCGGTCGCGTACCGACGCCGATCGCCTCGGATCGTTGTTTGACGCCCGAACACAGGCCGGGCTGGTCGATTCTGTCTCCCGCTGCGCGCCGCGATGGGCGACTGGACCGTTCGAGCACTGCTTGCACATGTGCATCTGCTGAGGTTCATGGTATGGAGACGACCTTTGGCGAGAGTGCATCGACCGTCGGGGCGTTGAGGCTCCCGCCGGGGCCTGACCTGCCGGCTGACCAGCAGGCGCGGCTCTGGATCGAGCGACCGCTGGAGTTGCTCGACGCCTGCGCGGCCCGGTTTGGCGACGTCTTCACGCTCGAATTGGGAGCGAACGGACCGACCGTCATGTTCGGCGATCCGGCGGGAATCCGTGAAATCTTTCGGACGCCGGCTTCGTCGTACGAATGCCGTCCGTTCAACGAGGGCTATCGGATCGCGATGGGGGATCACGCCCTGTTCCTTCAGGATGGCAGTGAACACCGCCGAATCAAGTGCGCCGCGACCTCGGCGCTCGGTCACGAAGGGATGGAGGCCCACGCCATCGCCATCGCCCGGACCGCCGCCGAGATGTTCGACACGGCGCTGGGAGACCGACAGGAGGCGACGGTCGCTCTGAGGCCGCTCTTCCACGAGATGGCCGTCCGAATGCTCTCAGCACTGATCTTTGGCGACCGCCGAGAGGCCGCCGACCGAATGGTCGCGTGGTTCCGTGCCGAGGTCTGGCGCGACACCCGGGCGTGGAAGCCGTGGGCCGGCCTGCACCGGCTCCGACCCCGGCTGGTCGCCTGGATCACCGACGAGCTGAACCTTCGACGATCGGCGTCCGGCAGTGATCGCGCCCTCGACCTGCTCGACCGCCTGCTCACCGCCCACGACGCCGATGGCCGGCCACTCTCCGATGCCGAGATCATCGACCAGGTCCGCACGCTGACGATCACGGCCGTCGACCCGATCGCCTTCGCCCTGACCTGGCTGCTGGCTCACGTCGCCGCGGCACCCGGAGTGCAGAACACCGCCCGCGCCGAGGTCGAGATGTCCCTCGGCGATGCCTGGACCGCCGATCCGACCGAAATTGTCCGGCTCCCATACCTCGCCGCGACCTGCCAGGAATTGCTGCGAATGCACCCGGTCCTGCCAACGGCCTCGGGTCGCCGGCTGACCGAGGCGAGGGAATTCGCCGGCCACAAACTGCCCGCCGGTGCGACCGCGGCGCCCTGTGCTTACCTGGTCCACCGCCGCCCGGACCTCTACCCCGAGCCGATGACCTTCCGCCCCGAGCGGTTCCTGGAGCATCGGTTCGGACTCCACGAGTACCTGCCGTTCGGCGGTGGGGCTCGGCGCTGCCTTGGCACGACGCTCACGCCGATGTCGATGCAGATCGTTCTGGCCCTGGTCGTCTCGCGATGGCAGATCGCCCCTGGCGCATCGGGCGGCGCCGACATCCGATACGGCACCCTGGTCGGCCCGCCCGAGGGACTCACCATCCGCTTCGGACCCCGATGATCGAGAAGGAGTCCATCATGATCACGCCGACGATCCTGGAAATCGAGCCGACGTTGGCCTGCGCCTCCAGATCGACACCGACGACGCTGGTGGAGCGGCTCCGCGGGCTGGCCGACGATCGGCCCGAGGCGCTCGCGTTCGCCGAGCTCGACGACGCCGGGCGAGTCCGTCGGCATCTCACTTATGCCGAGCTCGACCGGCTGGCCCGCCGGCTGGCCGGCCGGCTTCGGGGGTCGGCCGAGCCGGGGGCGCGGATGCTCCTGCTCTTCCCGGCCGGGCTCGACGTGATCGCCGCATTCTTTGGCTGCCTTTACGCCGGCGCCGTCGCGATCCCGCCCCCGCCGCCCGAGGCCAGCCGGCTGAAGCATACGCTCCCCCGACTCCGCTCCATCGCCGCCGACGCCGGCGCCTCGATCGCGATCGCCGGGCCCACCATCCGCCGGCTCCTCGACGGATCCGGCGAGATCCCTGGCCTCGATTCGGTCGAGTTCCTCTTCCTGGCAGACCTCGACGAGGGAGATGAGGACGCCTGGGCTGGGTCGGCCGCCCAGCCCGACGACCTGGCCTATCTGCAATACACCTCCGGATCGACGTCCACGCCCAGGGGCGTCATGATCAGCCACCGGAACGTGATCCACCATTGTGAGTACCTCCGCCGGTGCGGCGAGTATGACTCCGAGAGTCTCACCGTCACCTGGCTCCCGTACTTCCACGACTACGGCCTGATCGAGGGCCTGATGGTCCCGCTCTCGAACGGAACGCCTGCCTATATGATGTCGCCGTTCGCGTTCCTCAAGCGACCCTCGCAGTGGCTCGAAGCCATCACCCGGCTCCGCGCGACTCACACCCAGGCACCAAACTTCGCCTACGAGCATTGCGTCCGGCGAATCCGCCCCGATCAGCTCGACCGAATCGACCTGTCCTCGCTCCGGTCGGCCGGCAACGGCGCCGAACCGATCAACCCGAAGGTGCTGCAAGCGTTCCACCGCACCTTCGCCCCTCTCGGCCTGAAATGGGAGGCGTGCTGCCCGGCCTACGGACTGGCCGAGGCGACGTTGATGGTCTCGTGCTCCTCACCCTCGATCGAGCCGAAAATCGGCCGGTTCCAGGCCGAAGCGCTCGCCGATGGGCAGGTTGTCGAGGCCGCTCCCGTCGCGGGAAACGTGCGCGAGGTCACGAGCTGCGGCCCGGTGGTCGGCCAGTTCGACCTTGCGATCGTCGACCCGGAAACCCGGGTCCGTCGCGGCCCCAGCGAGATCGGCGAGGTCTGGCTCCGCGACCCAAGCGTCGCCCTCGGCTACTGGCGCCGTCACAGCGAAACCGACCAGACCTTCCGTGCCACCATCGAGGGCTCCGGCGAGGGACCTTATCTCCGCACCGGCGACCTGGGATTTCTTCACAACGGCGAGCTTTATTTGACTGGCCGGATCAAGGATCTCATCATCATCGCGGGCGCCAACCACGCGCCCCAGGACATCGAGTGGACCATCGAGCAGTGCGACCCGGACATCCGCCCCTCGGGCGTCGCGGCGTTCCCGGTCTCGATCGACGGCGAGGAACGCCTGGCCGTCGCCGCCGAGGTCGAACGAGGTGCCCTCCCATCCCACGCCGACACCGCCCGTCTACTCGAAGCCATCCGCCGCGCCGTCGCCGAGGAGCATGAGGTCTCCATTCACGCCGCGGTCCTGCTCGCCCGGGGAAGCCTGCCGAAAACCGCCAGCGGCAAGATCCGCCGCCACGAGTGCGCCCGGATGCTCGACCCCAATTCACCCGAAGTCCTCGCAAGCTGGGTCGCCGGCACCACCCGCATCCCGAACGCCCGCATGCCCTGACCCACCACCCCGTTCGCGGCGGCGAGTCCTAGAAATCGAAAAGTTTACAAAACGACGGGCAAATCGAGAATTCCATGTAAGTGTTCATGCCATTTCGAAAACGTAATATGTTCGTTAAAATTCTAACCGTATCGTATAAACGTCATCGCAGTCCCTGCAAGGATGGCAGGGAATCGTATCCGAGGGGCCATGGGCCCGCGGCATCGAACCAGATCTGAACGCACCCAACGGAGGCATCGAGCGATGAAACCGATTCACGCACCCGCGCCGGCGGCGGCCGATGTCAGCCGGCGGCGGGCTGACGCGTTGATGGAATGGCTAAGGGCCTACGCAGAGGTCCGGATTGATTCGCGGCTGTTCGACGAGCGGCGATGTGTTCCGCCCTACGTGATCCTTGATCTGGGCAACCGGGGTTTGCTCGGGATGCAGATCCCCGAGGCATTCGGAGGATTGGCGCTTCGATCCGTCGACTTTTTCCGGGTGCTGGAGCAGCTTTCGGCGATCGACCTGAGCCTGGCCTCGCTGGTCTTCATCCACAACGCCAATGGGATCCGGCCGATCATGGGGTATGCGACCCCGTCGAAGCGGGCCGAGCTCCTCCCGATTCTGGCGAGTGGGCGCGAGCTTTCGGCGTTCTGTCTGACGGAGCCCGTGGCTGGCTCGAACCTGCCGAACCTGGAAACGACGGCCACTCCCGACGGCCGGGGCGGCTGGCGAATTCGGGGGGCGAAGCGGTGGAACGCCTCGGGCTGGGCGGGCATCGTCAGTGTCTTCGCGCGAACGGTCGGTGAGGCGGGGCGGCTGGGGCAGGTCACCGGTTTCGTCGTTCGGCAGGGGATGCCGGGCCTTCGCGTCGGGCCTGAGAGCCTGACCATGGGCGTCCGGAGCATCATGCAAAACAGCCTCTTTTTCGAGGACGTCGAGGTCGGACCCGAGCACCTCCTCGGCGAGGTCGGCAAGGGAATGGAGGTGGCCGACGAGGCGCTCCTGATCGCCCGGCTCTGCATGGGCGCGCTGAGCCTCGGCGGGATGAAGCGATGCGCCTCGATGATGGCCCGATACGCCGGGCGGCGAATGGTCTCGACCGGACGCCTGATCGACAGCCCAATCGCCCGCGAGTTGGTCGGCCGGGCGACCATCCGGATCGCGACCGTCGAGGCGCTGATGGCTCCGTTGGTCGAGACCCTCGACGCGGGCGGCTATCCCGCCGAGGAAGCCTGCATGATCGCCAAGATCGTGGCCTCGGATGCCCTCTGGGAAACCTCCGACGACCTGGTCGAAATCCTCGGCGGCCGGGGATACATGGAGAACAACCCTGCGGCGCAGATCCTCCGCGACTGCCGGATGCTCCGGATCGGCGAGGGGGCCAACGAACTGATGACCCTCTCGGTCGGGCGCCGGGTGGATCACTCGGCCGCGCTGCACCAGCTCCTCTCCGACCGGCTGGGCGCACCCGAAATCTCAGAGGGCCTGCGCGAGGCAGCCCTCCGGGCGCGAGATCGCTGCCTTTCGGGCACCGCGATACAGGCGATGGGAGACCGCTCGTCGGCGCTCTCTTGGGCTTATACGCTGGCTGGCCGGGTGGCGATCCGGGGCCTCGTGCTGGCCTCGGCGCGGGCGGCGGCGGCGACATCGAGACGGTCGTCGTCGGAGCCGATGGACCTCGTCGTGGCGATGGCCGAACGGCAGTATGCGACCGCCTTCAAGGAGGCGGTGGAAGGCCCGGCCTCCGAGCGCCTGATCATGCCGGCGCGGGCGATCCTCGATGTGGTCGCCGGCTATTCGGCGGCCATCGGCGACATCGAACAGGCCCCTCCAGGAATGGAAGAGGCGATCGACCCGCTGCTCCGCCGGGACCCGACCGGCGGCGGCTTCCCGTCGATGGGCCACCTGCCCGGGAACGTCGACCCGGCCAAACTCCCCCCCGATCCGATCGCCACCGCCGACGCCGTTATCGAGATCGCGTCCCTCACGACCGAACAGCGAAAGCGGCTGGCCGACCGGCTCCTCCGCCGCCGCGAGGGCGTCGTCAGCAAGAGCCGTCCGGAAACCTCTCTTCATTGATCGAAGCCGATCGGTCCAGCCTTTCCGAATCGAATCGATGATCGGCCCCGACCACCCCACAGGAGACGCATCATGAGCATCGAAACGCAAACGCAGGCCCCGACCCGCCAGGCGATCGAGAGCTGGCTGATCGACTGGATCGCCCGCGAAATCGGCCTGCCGCCGGCCGAGGTCGATACCGGCAAGTCGCTGCTGAACTACAGCCTGAGCTCCGTCACGGCCATGATGCTCGTCGGCGACCTGGAGGAATGGCTCGGCCTGACCCTCCCCCCTACCCTGGTCTGGGACTATCCCTCCATCGCCGAGATCGCCGGATTCCTCGTCGGCCAGCTTGCCGCCGTTGCCAACGGCACGGCCTCGATCGACGGCGACGGATGGGTCGACGGCCTTTCCGACGCCGAGGTCGACGCCCTCCTCGGTCAGATGGGCGGCGCGACGCCGGCCGCCTGAACGACACGAACGGGCCGGCCTCGGCCCTAGATCCGGGCTTCCTGATTCCCATAAAATGATCTGTCCTGAAGTATTGTTTTATCTTGGATTTTGAATCTGGAATCCGGGACCGGCCTTCCCGCGCGCACCGGTCGGCGCACACCGATCCATGAATCCTGGAGTCATCATGAACACTATCATTCCGACCCTCCCCGTCGAGCCCTTGTCGCCGGATCATCGGAGCCCGGCCATTGCCCGGATGCCGGAGCAGGCGGCCGGCCGCGCGGAAGTCCGGCCGCTTTCGACGGGCCAGGAGCGGCTCTGGCTGGTCTCCCGGATGGACCTGGGAGGCTCGGTCTACAATATCGCCGTGGCTTACCGGCTCCGCGGCCCGCTGGATGTCGACGCCCTTGAGGGTGCCGTCGCCGGTTCGGCGATACGGCACGAAACCCTCCGCGCCGCGTTCCCGGAAGGGAGCGATGGCCCGATCGCGGTGATCGCCGACCGGGTGCCGGCCTCGGCCTTCGAGACCGTCGACGTCCGCGACCCCGAAGAATCCGAAGCCGTGGCGATCGCCCGTGCCGAAAAAGTGGCGAGTGAGGCGGCCTCTCGCCCTTTTGAGGTGGCCCGCGGCCCGCTCTGGCGGGTCGTCCTCATCCGATGGGCCGACCAGGGGCATGACCTGGCGATCGTGATGCATCACCTGGTCTCCGACGCCTGGTCGTTCGCGGTACTGGGCCGCGAGCTGGCTGAGGGTTATACCTCGGCCGTCGAGCGCCTCGAGCCGCGGTTCCCCGAGCGGCCGGTCACGTATTCCGAGGCCGGGCTCCGGCATCGCCGATGGCTATCGACCCCGGCCGCGGAGACCGCCCGGCGATACTGGCGCGACCGCCTGGCCGTCTCGCCGCCGCCGCCGCTTCGGCTGCCGGCCGATCGCCGGGCTCCGTCGGCCGCCGATCACCAGGGGGCTTGCCGGCTCTTGACGATCCCCGAGCCAACGGCGTCGGCCGTCGTGGAGATCGCCCGGCGCGAGGGCGCGACGCCGTTCATGGTCCTGCTCGCCGCGTTCGCCGCGATGCTTCACCGCCAGTCCGGCCAGGATGACCTGGTGATCGTGACCCCAACCTCGGGACGGCACCGGTCCGGCACCCGCGACCTCATCGGCTACTTCAACAACCTGCTGCCGATCCGCCTGGACCTCTCGGGCGATCCGTCCTTCGCCGCGCTCGTGGCGCAGGCCCGTCGCGAGTCGCTCGAGGCGTTTCGCCACCAGGACCTGCCGTTCCAGTCGATCAGCGAGGCCCCCTCGCTCCGGTCGGTCCCGCTCGGCCGATGTCTCTTCTCGCTCGACATCGGATGGCCGCCGCCCCTGAATCTCTCGGGCCTCGACTCCGAACCCCGGGCGATCCGCAATCCGACCTCCGACTTCGACCTGTTCGTCTCGATCTGGGAGGAGTCTGGCGGACTTCGCGGAGCCTTCGTCTACCGGACCGCCCTGTTCGACGACGCGACCATCACCGCGACGATCGCCGACTATCTCTCGGTGCTGGAGACGATGACCAGCGATCCCGACCGCCGACTGTCGACCCTCGCGGTGGCTCCCCGGCCTGACCGATCCTTGCCGGTGTCGACACCGATCGCCGCCAGCCGTTCCACGAACCGGGCCCCCGACCGGCCGACCGAGGCTCGCGTCCTCCGCGAGTGGGAAGAGGCACTCGGAACCGGTCCAATCGGGCCCGACGACGATCTCTTTGACCTCGGTGCAACGTCGATGGTGGTCGCCCGGCTGGCCGTCCGGCTCCGGCGTGTGTTTGGGGTCGAACTGCCTCTCTCGACACTCTATCGCGAGCGAACGGCCCGGAAAATCGCCGATCGGATCCTCGGCCACCAAGAGGCACGCACCTCGTCACTCGCTCCGCTCCGGGCCGAGGGGTCGCGGCCTCCGTTATTCCTCTGCGAGGCGGTCGGGCTGTACCATCCGCTGGCGCGCCGGCTGGGGCCCGATCAGCCGGTTTACGCGCTCTTCCGCGAGGTCCGGCGCGACTACCCGAGGGTGGAGGAACTGGCGGCCTCTTACATCGAGGAGGTACGATCCCTCTGGCCCAAGGGCCCCTATCACCTCGGTGGTCTCTCGTTCGGCGGGGTGGTCGCGTTCGAGATGGCCCGGCAACTCGCGGCCGACGGCCACAATGTCGGCCTGCTCGCCCTCTTCGACTCGCCGACGCCCTGGGCCGTGACTCCTCGGCCGCCGCTCGGCCGGCTCGCCGGTCACACGGCCAACCTGTTCCGGTTCGGACCGAAATATCTCCGGCACAAGCTCGGGGGCCGACTGACAAAACTTTGCCGGGATCTCCGTCAGGGCGAGGTCTCGACCTCGGTCGATGAGAATTTTGACGGACTCCGCGCAATCTTCGCCGGTGCCGCAAGCCAGTACGTTCCCGGTCCTTATCCGGGCGAGATCGACCTGTTTATCCTCGCGAATCGCCACGCAATGGGTGATTCGCTCTACGACCCGGCCGTTCAGGTGGTCGACCCGATGCTCGGCTGGGGACGCGTAGCTCCGGGCCGTGTCTCGATCCACGAGGTCCCCGGCGATCATATCGGACTGCTCCAGGAGCCGCACGTCGGCCCGATGGCCGAGATCCTGCTCGCTCGCCTCGAATCGACCGGCCTCGCCGCCGATCCCGGTCGATGACTCTCCCCGCGAACCCCGCCAATTACGCAAGGGCCGAGGCGGAACCAGTGACCGCCGGCGCCCGGATCGGCTGGGGTCGCCAGTACGTGAGCGATCGCCAGAGCCATTCCGCCGGCCCGTATCGGAAACGCCGGAGCCAGATCGGGCTGACCGTGAGCTGCACCGCCCAGATCGCCACCACGATCGCGGCCAGGCCCGTCCGGGGGATCGTGCCGAACAGCCCGAAACCGTAGCCGTAAAACAGCGTCGTCCCGACGATCGACTGCATCAGGTAGTTCGTCAGCGCCATCCGCCCAACGGCCGAGAGCCTTCGGATCGCGACGGCCCACACACCCGACTTCACCAGCAGCATCATCGCGCCCACGTGCCCCAGCGCCACGATCACGCTCCCTAACGCATTGTAAACATATCCACCACGCATCAGGTAGTCGGACGAGAACCCATGCGCGATCAAACGTTCGGCGTCGAGCACCATCATTGGCAGGCCGATCCCGTAGCCGAGGACGGCCAGGATCGCATAGAAGCGGTTCGACCGCGCGGCCGAGAACACGCCCAGCTTCATCAGGCCCATCCCCAGCAGCATCCGCCCCCCGGCGAACGAGAGGACTCCGAAGATCAGACCCATGATGTGAACAAAAAGAAGCTCTCCGGCGCGATGGCGGACGATTCCCGCATACCCGCCGCGATGGATCGCCAGGCTTTTGTCCCACTCCCCGCGCTTTTGTTCGGGCGTTGGGTCGACGTGCTTCTGAACCTCCTTGATCCAGATGTCATGCAGGCGGAGATCGCGCGGCCGAGGGGTCTCGCCCGCCAGCCTCTGGGCCTCGACCCGGGCGGCGACGGCCTTCATGTAGTCGAGACCGGCGGTGAGGCCCATGACCAGCGGGACGATCAGCAACAAAAGGGTGATCCCGGTCGCGATCAGGGCGCGGGGCGAGAGGTTGCGGAAGAAGTAGAGGAAGAGTCCGCACTCGGCGTACAGAACGAGGATGTCGCCGCTCCAGACAAGATAGGCGTGGGCCATCCCGATCGCCAGTAGCCAGAGCACCCGTCGGTAATAGACGCCCCGGATCGAGGCCCCGCGTCCGGCCGCTCTCTGGTCCATCAGAACCAGCCCGGCGCCGAAGAGCATTGAAAAGAGCGTCATCATCTTCGCCTCGAAGAAAAGATGATTGACGTACCAGACGACGCGGTCGCTCCCGGTGAATCCGCCGCCAGCGAGCGGGTCGGAGTAGGCCGCGTCGGGCCAGGCGAAGTCGACGATGTTCATCGCCAGGATGCCCAGCAGCGCGAAGCCCCGGAGAGCGTCGACCGCGAGGATTCGCTCGCCGGCTTCCACGGGCGCCGGCCTCGGACGATCGACCGAAACGGGCTCGTCAGGAACCGGCAAGTTCTCGGTCGACTCGATCTCGATTTCGATTTCGATCGGCTTGATCGACATGGACATTTTCCTCGGGAGTCCTGTGCTTCGACTGCGGGATGTTGACGCCCGGCACATCCTGTTTTCGTGAGACCGTCCGGATTATTCCGGTCGGCGAGGCGTTTCCTTTTCACCCGGGTCGATCCCCCATCAGGAATGATTCCGCTTCTCTGCCATATGACGCCGGCAAAGAAAAAGCTTTTATGTCGGTCACCGTAATATTTCGTGCCCTTCGTGATTTTCGTGGTTCCTCCGAATCTTCGATCCTGGGGTTCGGTCCGAGAAGGAGACGGCTCTGGGTCGGCGAGTCGGGCGGGTTGTCATGGGTCCGCTCTCATTGTAAATTCGGCCTGGGACCGGCCACATGAAGGAGGACCATCGATGGGACAGCGAGACGCGCGACCTGGGCCCCTTGGGCGACGATCGGCCGCCGGGGTACTGCTGCTCGGAATGATGGCGGCGGGGCTGAGCCTTGCCTGGAAACCCTCGGGCGTACCGGAAGCCCGGGCGCAGGACCCGCCAGCCCGGGCTCTCCGGGTCGTTGTTCACGTGAACTTCGCCCAGACCACACGCGAGCGCACCGGGCTCTCCAACGTCGACAACATGATCAAGGCCGCTGCTGAGGAGGGCGTTCCGATCGAGATCGAGGTTGTCTGCCATGCCGAGGGAATCCGACTCGTCGAGAAGGCCCGAACCGAGTTGGCCGACGAGGTCGCCGACCTGATCGGCCGGGGCGTCCGGTTCGCCGCCTGCCGCAACACCATGCGACAGCGCTCGATCACGCCCGAGGGTCTCCTCCCCGGCGTCGTCATCGTTCCCTCGGGTGCCTATGAGGTCGTCCGCCGCCAGCAGGACGGCGCAACCTATTTCAAGCCCTGATTCACGTGCCCGCTGATGTTGTCCGATCGGTTCTTTTTTCGGAGCCGGCTCCAGCCGGCGATCGACGCGTGACCATTGGCTTCGACCGCGTCGATGGCCCCTGTAGGAGCCGGCTCCAGCCGGCGATCGACGCGTGACCATTGGCTTCGTCCGCGTCGATAGCCTGTGTAGGAGCCGGCTCCAGCCGGCGATCGGCACGCCACCTCTGGCTTCGTCCGCGTCGCCAGCGGGAGCTGGCTCCTACAGGGGCTCTCAGACCAACCCTTCGCCATCGGTCGATCGTTCGACTCCCAAGAGCTTCCGCCAGCAATCAGCACGCCACCTCTGGCTTCGTCCGCGTCGATGGCCCCTGATGGTTTTTGACGGTCAAAATCAGCAAATCATGCGTACAGGCGAGATCGAACCTCGAACTTTTTCAATGCGTGTGTGAGACGTTCGGCGGTCAGGGCACTTACCGATTTTCAAGGTCAAAGCTCATTAGGAGGGAGCTCTGGCTCCCGACCCGGACGAAGCCATCGGCAGGGCGCGAATCGCCGACTGGAGCCGACTCCGATGGAAGACGGACCGCGAACGCTTCCGACGGTGGGCCGAGGCCCAGGACTCCTATCATCGCCCCTCGACCCGGACAAAGACAACGCTTCTCCCCTGGATTGCCGCGACGACGCGATCGCGATGATCGGGATTGGCCGCGATCGCCGTGATTATCGACCGACCGAGCATCGATTGCTCATCCCTCGGCTGGACCTTCCCGCCCTCGACCAGAATCAACCCCTCGCCGCCCATCCAGAATCGGCGTCGCCACCATTCGAGCTCGGCCCCCCGATCCTCGCCTTGAGGGCTTCGGGCAGGGCATCCCAGGCCGACTGGTACGACGCTTCCAGCGGCGCGGGGATGTAGACCGAGGGTTCGAGGAAGACCGGCATCTCGGGCAGGATCTCGCCGATGGCGATGGGTTCGG
>DAHZZC010000199.1 GCA_027435495.1 Planctomycetales bacterium | reverse complement strand
CGAGCCGAAGGACGGCAAGCCCGAGCCGCACCGGGCTCTCCCCGAGAAGAAGGCCGAGGCGTCGAAGTGACGAGCGCGCCGGCCGGCGGTCTTCGCGTCCAGGACAAACCCAACGGCCACGGGTCTACCCCTGTAGATGGGGATGAACGCCTCCATGCTTTTCATCCCCATTGGATGAACTGCGTTCATAGAAGGAGCCGGCACCAGCCGGCGATGGGTGCGAAACCCTGGGCTTCGACCGGGTCGGGAGCTGGAGCTCCCTCCTACGCGGGTGGTTGGCCTGGTCGATCGCGATGGGCGGTTTGGTCGGGTTACGTAGGAGCTGGCTTCAGGCGGCGAAGGGCGTGCAGGGGATCAGGGCTGCGGCCATGGGACCAGCCCTGTAGGAGCCGGCTCCAGCCGGCGATCTTCATGCGGCCTTGAGCTTCGGGCGTGTCTCGCTTTGGTGAGAGCCGGCACCAGCCGGCGATGGGTGTGTCACCCTGGGCTTCGACCGGGTCGGGAGCTGGAGCTCCCTCCTACAGGGGTCGAGCCTCATCCGACCGCTACCCCTCGTCGGTCCCGGCTCCAGCCGGCGATCCGCCTGTGTTCAAACCTCCGCTGGAAGAGCCTGGTGTCTCGGCTTCAAAAATGGTTGAATTGGGAAGAATTCGCGTATCAGGATCACACCGATAAAGCCACATTCCGGGAGCGGTCCATGAAACGGACACTGGCGGCTCTGGCGGCGGTGGCGGGACTCTCGACCGGCATGGCCGCCGGGGGCGATCGGGATGGCCAGGCCCTCCCGATCCGGGGTGAGGATCGCACCAAAGCCGCCGAGGCCGGCCTCCGGCTCGCTCGAGAACGGTTGACCTGGCGGGAGGCGTGCGTCAAGGAATCCGAGGCGAGGGCCCGCGCGGCCGCCGCCTGGCGGGAGCTCGCCGAGAAGCAGCAGGATCGGATCGTCCAGTTGGAGAAGCGAGGTGTCATCGGCCGGATGGAGGTCGATGAGGCCGACGCGGAACTCCGGGGGAAGCAGGCCTCCGAGCGTTCCGCGAAACAGCGCACCGTCTGCGCCCACGCGGAGCTGGAGGTCGCCAGAGCGCGGGTCCGCGAGGCCGAGGCCCGCCTCGACATCGCCCGCGTCGAATCGTGGGACAATCGCGACGCCAGAGCCGAGGCTGATCGAAAGGCGGCGCAGGCCCGCCTCCGCAAGGCCCGCCTGGATGCCGCCCGTTCCGAGCGTGACGTCGCCCGGGCGTCGCTCAATGAGGCGGGGGCGGACCTCGACGAGAGGAAAGCGCTCGTCGCCGGCTGGACCAAACGCCAGGAGCGGTACGAGGCCCTCTGGCGGGCCTTGCACACTCATGAAAGGAAGGCCCACGACGCGAAGCTGTCGCTGGCAGAGGCCCGCGCCGCCGAGCTGGATGCCGAGGATCGGGTGGAAAAGAGGCGGGCGGACATCCTTGCCGCCGAGGCTAGCATCAAGGCGGCCGAGGCCGAAGTGAAGGAAGATGCGATCGATCCTGGTCCCCAGCCCGCGTCCGCGACATCCCCACGACGCTGATCGGATCATCGGCCGGGCTCGAAGACCAGGGGAGCCGATATCCAAGGCTCACGCCGACCGGTCGAGCTGGTCGATCGCCTGTTCCATCCGGGCGAAGACGTCGTCCCAGTCGCCCCATCGGGGCTGTCGGAACAACCGGAGCGAGGGATACCAGGCGGAACCGTCCCCGGGCGGCATCCATCGCCAGTCGGGATCGAACGACAGCGCCACCCAGGCCGGCAGGCCGAGCGCCCCGGCCAGGTGCGCGATCGCCGTGTCGGCCGTGATGACCAGGTCGAGGTTCTCCATCGCCGCTGCCGTCTCCATCAGGTCGTCGAGACGGTCGGCCAGGTCGACGATCGATAGGCCGCCGTCGATCTGTTCGCGGCCGGGGCCTTTTTGAAGCGAGTAGAGCCGGACGTCGGGCCGGCTCGCGATCCTCGACAGCCGATCGAGCCGGAACGAGCGCTCGCGGTCCCGGGCGTGTGCCGGGCTCCCCTGCCAGGCGACGCCGACCCGCCAGGCCGCGCCCGGCCCGAACGCATCCGCCCACGCCGCGACCCGATCCGGGTCGGCGAGGAGGTAAGGGACATCCGCCGGGATCGTCTCGGCGGTCGTCCCCAGGAGGCCGGGCAGGCTCATCAGCGGGACGTGGAAGTCGCAGGGCGGGATCGGTGCGCCCTCGACGACCACCAGATCGACGCCCTCCAACGTCGCCAGCAGACGGGCGATCGGCTCTCGACACTGGACGATCACCCGCCCGCCCCTGTCCGTCACCGCCGACGCGTATCGAATGAATTGCAGGCCATCGCCGAGGCCGTGGTCGGCGTGGAGCAGGATCGATTGGCCGTCGATCGGGCGGCCGTCCCACCGATCGCCGGGGAGTCCGGGAACCTCGTAACCCGGGCATTTCAAACGCCACTCGTACTCGGGCCAGCCGCGCTCGAAATTGCCCGAGGCGAGCCAGGCAAGCGCCCGACTCAGCCGGATCGGCGGGACATCCCTCGCGATGGCGACGGCCCGATCGTAGAGCGTCAATGCCCCGGCGAGGTCGCCGCGCGCCTTCCGGGCGTTGGCGAGGTTGTGCAGGGCCTCGGCGAAATCGGGACGAAGCTCGACCGCCCGCCGATAGCACGCCTCGGCGGCGTCGAGATCGCCTCGTCCCCGGATCGCGAGGCCGAGGTTGTTGTGGACCTCGGCGCACGAGGGATCGCGCGAGAGGGCTTCGCGATAGCACGCCTCGGCCGCTTCCAACTCGCCGGACTGGAGCGCCCGCCAGCCTTCCGCCATCCGCTCGTCGATCCTGGGCATCCGATCTTCCAATCGCGAGAACGATCAGGCCGGAGGGAGCCCTGCGGTTTCCGGCGACGAGCCGACCGCCGCCCCG
>DAHZZC010000198.1 GCA_027435495.1 Planctomycetales bacterium | reverse complement strand
GTTGTCGAACTTCGACTCAAAATCGAAAGGGATCACGAGACGTTTGCGAGAATCGGCGGATCCTGCCGGTGCTCCGGACGACTCTTGCCCGCGCGCATCGAGTCCATGGCCCGACAACAGGATCGCGCTGAGTATGAGGCCGAGGAGGAAAACGGGCCTTTCTCGGCGGGGTTGGCGACGATTCCTCGGTTCCATGAAACGAAGACTCTCGGCTCGGCTCATGGGCGTCTCATTTCTGGTTCGTGGGAGGCCTGGCCGTGGTGCCCGGGGCTGTCACGGCCGGGCTTGTCGGGGCGGCCGGTGAGGAGGTCAGTCTCTCGAAGTACTGGCGGTTCAGTTCGTCCCAGCCACGGGGCGAGGGTTCCTGCATGCTGCCGAGGATTTCCTTCTGGATGTCCGTGGGGAGGTTGGCGGTCTGATCCTGGCGCACCTGGAATTCGCCATCGAGATAGGTCTTGATCTGCCCGAGACCGTTGAGCAGGACGTCGCGACGTCGGAGGGCGCTTCGGTAGCGTCCGACCTTGAGGTCGCCCTCGACGGCGGACATCACTCCGATCAGTTTTTTCAGGTCGGTATGATGATACTGGTGGATCTGGAAGCGGAGGTTGACGGCTTCCGCTCGGTTTCGAAGCTGAGCCTGCTTCTCCGCGAGTCGGCCGAGCTCGCGGTCGGGACGATTGGGCACTGGCCCGTGCAGGCCCGTACCGCCCTGGCCGCTTTCCTTGCCACCGCCGGTGGCGCCTCCGACCGGATCCTTGCTGGTATCCTTGATGCGTCCTTTGAGGTAGGGATCGGAGGTCAGGCGGCTGGGGGTCTTGCGTCCACCTTTCCCGACGGCAGAGTCGCCCACGAATTCTCCGCTGGAGCGACCCTGGCGTCCCTCGCCGCTCCGGCCGGCGATCTCGCTGGAGTTGGGGAGGCGGTTGCCAGTCACGCCTCGGGCGCTATTGTTGGAGATCGGTCCATCCATCGCGTCCCAGCCGGCTCCCTTGTCCAGCGAGTCCGTCCAGCTACTGGAGGCGTCCTCCATTTCGTTGAAGAGGTCTTCCTCGTCCTCCATGAGCTTGCCCACGATGTCTTCCAACTCTCTGGGAAGTTCGGCCATTGGAGCTTCCTTCATGGCATCGGTGAGGGGTTCCTCCTGGCTCCATCGTTCCCGGTCGGGTGTGTCGGGGAGCCAGCGTTCGATGTTGGTGGTCATTTCCTTGGCCATCTCGGCTCCAAGCTGCTCCAGCGGGACGGCGATTTCGGCCGTCTTCTTGGTCAGCGCGTCCTTCGCCATGGTGATCTCGGTCTGGACGTCGACGAGTTCCTTGAGCAGGCTCGGGTTGGAGAAGTCCTGCTCGGGCAGTTTGCTCAGGTCGCTGTGCTGATCGGCCAGGAACCGCGACCATTCGTCCTCTGTCGCCGCCAGTTCCTTGAGGCGCCTCTTGTCTTCCTCGGTGAAATCGTCCACGGGTTTCTTGGCGAGGTTCTCGGTGGCTTCGATGACCTTCTTCTGCTGCTTGAGGAAATCCTGAAGCTTGTCTTTCAGGCCGCGGAGCTTTCCCTGGGCGTCGGGAGGAAGCTCGGTGCTGGATCGCTTCTTCATCTCGGCAAGGCGATCCGCGGTCTCGCCGCGGAGCTCGCCCACCAGCCGGCGCAGGACATCGACGATCCGGTCCTGGATGGCCAGGAAATCGGCCGAGGGTCGGGCTCGCTCGCTGGGAGTTGGGATATGTTCGAGGGCCTCGGCCCCTCGGATCGCCTGGATCATTTCGCCGAAGGCCAGCTTGTTCACGACGTGCTTGATGGCGAGCCGATCGGGGTTGTCGACCTCCCCGATGGAATCGATTGCGGTTGCTGTCGCCTTCTGAATGGCCGATTGTCGGTCGCGGAGATCCGCGGCCAGCTTGCTGGCCTCCTGCTCAAGGGTGAGTCCGGTCAATCCAGCCGCCAGCGCGCGGGCACGTAGCTGGTCCTGAAGGATCTTCGAGAGTGCCGCATGCAGGCTGTCGAGCCGGGCCAGTTCCGCCCTGGACTGGACCTCGGCCGCCACGATCCGAATCGGCTGCCAGGGCGTGGCGGATTCCTGCGGTCCGAGCTTCCGACCGGGGAGATCGATCTGGCGGCGATCCTGGGCGAGGGCCCGCACCCAGACTGTTTGTCCCGGCTGATACCGAGCTCGATCGAGATGAAGTGTCTGACTCAGCACCACACCGGGCGAGGCGAACTTCGACCAGGAAACGAGCGGGGTTGCCTCAGATCCGGCTCCGGCCGCGGCAGTTGTTTCACTTCGGGTCTCGATCCGGACCAGCCCGAGTCCGGAATCATCGTGAGCCCGGACCACGATCCGCGGTTTGGCCCCCGGCGCGAGTCGGCATTCACCAACCGGCTCGACCAGTTGCACGACCGGCGCTCCATCTGGCTGGACGGTCGCTCGGTTGAGGCGGGGCTGAGGGTCGGAATGCTCGCCAGGCGTGAAAAGGTGGATCGTGAATGTCGTGGTCTGGTCGAGCAGGAGCCGTGCCAGCAGCGTCCGCCCATCATCGATTACCTGGCCATGGATCGATTGTCCATCGACAAGGAGATGGCCGTGCGCGATCGGCGATGACGGATGAATTCTCAGCTCGACCCTTGTGAACTGGGGCGCTTCCAGGTCGGCATGGTTTTGCGAAATCGTGGCGCGTGGCCGGCCGAGATAGGAAGGATAATCGTAGGCCACCTCGACATCCGCGATCGTCGGCTTCTCGTACACGGAGACTCGAAAATAGGGCGTCTGCGAGTCGCCGATCTGGAGCCGGTATTCGAGCGGGGCGAGGACCTGGGACCGGGCGGCCAGATAGACCTGGTTCTTCGCGTCGGGCATCATGGTCAGGGCCGTTTCGGCCTTGCCCGACTGTCGGAAAAAGAGGGTGGCGGGTTGCAGCTTCTGGGCGGGGTTCTCAATCCGAGCAGAGAACGGAAGGCTCGATCCGATCAGAATCTCGGCATTTCCTGGGGTGACCTCGAGGATCCGGACCGAGCCGATCGAAGGAACGAACCGGAATGGGTGGGCCAGCCGCCGGACCGACGAGCCCCAGGTGGGAACCAGGGCGCTCAGAACCAGGGCGACTCCCAGAATCCCTCCGAGGACCAGCGACGACTCGACGAGGTCGCGGGGAGTCTGCATGCAGAGGGAGAATCGTCGCCATCGCGTCTCCCGGGTCGCGGCCTGGTCGAAGGGGAAATCGACGACCGCCGCCGCGGCCTGGGCCAGAGAAGCCTGACGGAAGGAGTTGGCGGGCGAGCCGTCGCCGGCTTGTTCCGCGAACTGCACCAGGTTGATCAGATGGCTCTCCAGCTCGGGAAAAGTGAGTTCGATTCGCCGGGCGGTGGCTGCCAGGCTGCGTCTCCCTCGCCTCAGGCGGCCGAGCAGGATTGTGAATGCCGCGAGGCTCGCTCCCGCCCAGGCCAGGAAAAGGGCACCGATCACTGCCTGGGGCAACCGGAGGAGAGCATCGGCAAGGACGAAGATCATCAGCACCCCGATCGAGACGCTGATGGCGAGGACGAACCCGGTCCCGAGCGAGAACATCCACCACCGGCGCCGGGTGTCTCGGAGTCTCGAGGTGACGACTTCCGCCTGGGGAGCCACAGCGATTTCCTCCTCCGACTGGTCTTGCGGGAGGCTCATTGACGGAGATTACCGGCCGACGGGTTCGTCGAGGTTGGACGGATTCAATGAGTGACGGCCGTGACGATCACGTTGGTGCCGATCGCCAGGGCGTCCTGATCGCGGTAGCCGTAAGCGTAGGGGTGGGGAAATTGTTCCCAGCCGTTACCCAGGTCGAATCGGCTGTAAACCACGGCGAGCCGGTCGTCGAGGCTGATTCCCGAGAGGCCAGGTGTGTTGATGACCCCAAAATCTTCCGCCGCCCGAGGGGTGTATTCCACCTTGCGGATGTCGTAATGCGCGTGGTACAGCGGGTGATCCAGTGGCAAGGGTTCGAGCCGATGCTCGGGGAAAACCCGGGCGATCTCGCGCTGAAAGGCCAGATGGAAGGCCAGCCGGCCGCAGCAGGCGT
>DAHZZC010000197.1 GCA_027435495.1 Planctomycetales bacterium | reverse complement strand
GATCTGGAATCCGGCTGCGCGCAAGGAGCTTTTCAGCTCGCCCCATCGATAGAGATGCACCCGCATCCCGGGAATCCCGCGATAGGTCATCCGGCGCTCGCCCAGCTCATCACGTCGGAGGATCGTCCGAAAGGCATGCTTCAGGAGCCAGCCCCGGCCCTGTCGGTCGCGGAGGTTCAGCCAGAGGTTGTGCGCGTGCAGCGCCAGCCGCCCGCCGGGTCGGAGGAGGCGCGACCATTCCGCAAGAGCCCGACGCCGGGCGTCGGAGCCTCGGATCATCCCCAAAGTGCTGAACATCGAGAGGGCGTAATCGAACGTCGCGTCAGGGAAGCCATCCAGGCGGCAGAGGTTTGCCTCGACCCGGAGCAGTTCCACGCCTGCCGAGGCCGCCTTCTGACTGACGATCTCCAGCATCGATCGCGAGAGGTCGACAGCGGCGACTCGGAAGCCTCGCCCCGCGAACCGGATCGCGTGACGACCGGCACCACAGCCGAGATCGATCAGCCGACCGGGTTTCGTGAACCGCTCGTCGAGCAGTCGGGCGTCGACCTCGAAGAGGGGATGGTCCGAGAAGTACGCGTCTTCCTCGGCGGCGAGGCGGGGCGTGTGCGCGTACTGCCAGAGCGGAGCATCGACCCCCTCGGGGAGTCGCCACGACGGCGGGACTCGAAACGTGCTCATGGTCGGGCGATCGATTCGGATCTCAGGACGAGGACCGGGGCGTCGCCAGGACCAGGCCCGACCTCGGGCCCAGCTCGATCCCGCGCACCGTGGCTCCCTCCACACGGACGGAATGCCTCGCCCACGATTGTTCCAGGACGGCGCCGTCGGGCAAGAGGTTGCCCGTCTCGAGATCGAATCTCCGGGGCATCCGCCCAGCATTGATCGCGACGAGAACGACCTCATCCCCAAGCTGACGGGCATAGCCGATCACGTCGTCCTCGGCGTGGAGGAACTGGAACGAGCCACGGCGAAGGGCCGGACGGGAACGCCTCAGCGCGATCATTCGCTGAAAGCAGTGGAGAAGCTCGGTATTCCAGGAGTCGGGACGGTGCCAGGGGAAGGCGGCCCGGTTGGCCGGGTCGTGGCCGCCCGCCAGGCCGATCTCGTCGCCGTAGTAGATCGAGGGAGCGCCGGGGTAGGTCATCTGGAAGAGCGTCGCCAGCTCAAGCGCCGATCGGTCGCCACTGGCGAGCGTGAGGAACCGGGCCATGTCGTGGCTGTCGAGAAGGTTGAGCATCACGGCCGAGACGTTCGGATGATACAGGCCGATCAGTCGCTCGATCGCCTTTCGGAAGGCTGGGGCGCCCGGGTCGCCCGTCGGGTGCAGGCTGGTCCGCTTCAGGTCGTCCATGTTGAGGACATCGCCAGCGAAGAAGGCGAGGCAGGCCCGGGTGAACTGGTAGTTCATCACGGCGTCCCACATGTCGCCGCCAAGCCATCGGACGGCGTCGGACCAGACCTCACCGACGATGTACGCCTCGGGATTGATGGCCCGGACACGTCGGCGGAACTCGCGCCAGAATTCGTCGTCCTCGATCTCGTTGGGGACGTCGAGCCGCCAGCCGTCGGCGCCGAACTCGATCCACTTGCGGCCGATTCCCCAGAGGAATTCGCGGACCTCGGGGGAGTTGGTATTGAACTTCGGGAGCGCGGGCAGGCCCCACCAGGCGGCGTAATTTGGAGCCTTCTCGGGGTCGTAGGCGTGGAGCGGGAACTCCTTCACGGTGAACCAGTCGAGATAGGCCGAATCGGCGCCGTTTTCGAGGATATCGTGGAACGGGAAGAAGCCGCGACTGGCGTGGTTGAAGACCCCATCGAGAACGATCCGGATGCCTCGCTCGTGGGCCTCGTCGATCAGTCGACGGAGCGCCGGGTTGCCGCCGAGCATCGGGTCGACCTTCTCGTAATCGTGCGTGTGGTATCGGTGGTTCGAGGCCGACTGGAAAACCGGCGTGAAGTAAAGGGCGTTGATCCCGAGATCAGACAGGTAGTCGAGATGTTCGACGACGCCGAGCAGGTCGCCGCCCTGGTAGCCGTGATAGGTCGGCGGGGCGCCCCACTCGTCGAGATGCCCTGGCTTCGGCACCAGAACGCTCCGCGCGAAGCGGTCGGGGAAGATCTGGTAGAAGACTGCGTCACGGACCCAGTCGGGGGTCTGGGGATCGTCGGCCACCGCGTCTTTCCTCGGGGTCGGGGGATGCCTCGGGCTGTGGAACGTCGGCCTATCGGATGGAAATCCTGTGCCAGTAGAGCTGCTCGCGGTCGCCACGGACGCGCAAATCGTCAAGCATCGATTCCAGGTCGAGCTTGAGGATCCCTCGGCGACCGTGGATGACGTCCTTGCGATTCACCCGGATGGTCACGCGAGGAACGCCCGGCTTCTTGAAGTTGAGGATCTGCGGATTGAGCCAGACGTCGAGAGCCCGGACGCCCTTGACATCAAGGCGGATGAGGTTGCTCTGGCGGCTCGACCCCATCTTGATCTCGGCCGGCCTGAGGTTCTGGCCGAGGACCTCCGTCGCCTCGGGTGCCGTGGTCCGGCCGTCGGCAAACTCCTTGACGACGACCCCAAAGAACCGGTTGTCTGACTCCCGGGCGGTGAGGACGTCGAACGATCTTGGGTAGGGATCGCGACGGTGGCGGTCCATCCAGTCGAAGGCTCTGGGTACTTCCTCGGGGATGACCTCGAGCCCTCGCCGCTGGTACTCGACATAGGTGATATCCCAGGTCTTGAGGATCATCGGCTTGAGGAAGCGGTCGTAGACGACCTCGCCCGCCGCTGGGGCCAGCTCGCCGATCACGCAGTAGAGCGGGACCAGTTCCTGCTGCTTCGGGGCGTAGATCGGGACGTACTTCGCCGGTAGTCCCGAGATCACCACGGCGCCCGCGAAGAGGTCCGGGTGGGCGAGCGAGTAGTCCCAGGCCATGTTACCGCCGGTAATCTGTCCGGCGACGAAGACGCGGTCGCTGTCGATCGCGTATCGCTTGCGGGCGTCTCGGAGGGCGAGTTCAACGGCGGCGTGCTCGCTGGTCGTGTATCGGTAGTCGTGTGGAAGACCGCGAACATTGTACTGAGGAGCGATCAGGAGATAGCCGTGCCGGGCGGCCTCCGCGGCCCACTCATCGACCGCCGAGGCCGGTCCCGGGCCCGAGTGCAGAACGACCAGCGCGGGGTATCGACGAAGCGGGTGGTACTCGGGTGGGAGCCGGACAGCGTACTCGGTCGGCTCGGCGTTCTCGTCGTGGAGGACGCGATGAAGCGCCGTCTTGCCAGCCGGCTCGTCCGGGTCGTGGCGCGGGGGCGGCATGAGCTGGATGATCCGGGTGAGCAGTTCGAGCCTGTAGACCGGGTCGGCCATCGCCTGCGCGACCGGCCAGGAGAGGCCTTCGAGCCGGGCCGCCTGGCCGCTTCGGTCGGCAGCCTCGTTGGCGACCAGGTAGCCGCGGGCGGCCTCGCGGGCCTGCCAGAAGACCTCGGCCGCCTTCAGATCGGGCAGTGCCATCTCCTGACCGACAATGTATCCCGAGATCGCCAGCGCGAACTTCTGCTCGTCGCTGATCTTCGGGTCGTCACGCACCTTCTGCCAGGCGATGAAGCGGTCGCGGACGGCGTCGGGGGCGTCGTCGATCGCCTTGAGAATCTCGACGAGCGCCTTCTGCCAGGGCCCTCGCGTCTCGGAGGTGAGCCTCCCCGCGAGCCGGCGCAGGTCGACCGCCAGAGCCCGGTCCGCGGCGGCCTGCTGCTGGTCCCGCCGCTCGATCTCCCTCGCCTCGACCTGCAATTCGGTGCTGATTTCCTTCCACTGGAGGGTCTTCAGCAGCCGGGCGACTTCCTTGTATTGCTGGGCCTTGCGACGGAGATCCAGCTCACTCCTTCGCTGGACGGCCTGAGCCTGGGTGATGAAGCTCCGGGCCCCGTCGGCTCGTCGGCTCAACTCGGTGTTGGGGAAGTCCCGGATCAGCCGATCGATCTCCTCCTGGGCCTCGGGATACCAGGCCGCGTCGATCAGGAACCGGACGACGCGTTCACGCTCCTCGGCATTCGACTGGTCAACCCGTCCGATCAGCGACAGGACCACCGGGCGCGGGAGCTGGCTCGTTTCGAGGACGCCGACCCAGAAGCCGTCGATCCCTCGGAAGCGGACGACGTGCGGACCGATCTCGTTGATCGCCTGCTCCATCCGGATCATCCGGCTCGACTTCGAGCCAAAGTAACGAAAGTCGCGGCGCCCTCGGTCGTCCCAGGGCCCGGCCTCGACGCTCATCACTTCCTTCGGCATCGATCCACCGTGGACCGTGATCGGCTGGATCAACTGGAACTTCTCGCCGGTCCGGTAGTCGTTCCCCGGAATCGTTTTCTCAACCTTCGAGTCGCGAACGACCACCCGCTTGACGCCGTCCCAGATATACAGAAGCGTGTTGTCCTTGTCGGGCGGGCCGAGGCTGACATACACCAGTCCGTTCTTCATGATGATCCGATCCGCGCGGGCCGCCGCCCACGGCAGGGTCGATACGACGGCGAGGGCCAGCAGGAGCACGCCGCGACGCCCGCGTTCCGGATGAAGGCAACTCATGCCGCTCCCCTCGTGCTGGTGGCCGTCGGATCATCCCGGATCCGTCTCGAAAAGCCCGGCGATGCCGAGCCGGCGCGGCTGGCGATGGGTGGGAACCCCTTGACGCGATCCGCGGGGACATACAGGCTTTATTGTGACAGCGATGATCGACAGGTCAAGCCGCCGTCGTCCCTGGGCCGACGGCCACCCATCCCCCGGCCGCCACGACCGACCGACGGCGCGCCGATCCGAGGAATTGCCATGCCCCCGCCGACCGTCGATCGGCTCAAGGTCCGATGCTACCGGTGCAACCAGCTCCTTGCCGTCGCCCTGAGCAAGGCGGGATCGGTGGTCGCCTGCCCCAAGTGCAAGGCCGAACTGCTCATTCCCCACCCCGAGCGACAGTCGGACTCGGAGGAAACTTCCGAATCCTCGGTGCTCTCACTCGGCTCCGGGACCTTCGCCTCGCTCGCTCCCGTTCCCGATCCGCCCGAAG
>DAHZZC010000196.1 GCA_027435495.1 Planctomycetales bacterium | reverse complement strand
GACATTCCGTATTCTACCCCAGAATGACGGACGGAACGATCCAACTTGCCAGATCCGCGCGAACCTCGGAGCGGGAATACCGGAGCAACCACGAAAAACACGAAGGACACGAAACCGGGAACCCGGGAGAGGAATTCCCTTTCGTGCCCTTCGTGTTTTTCGTGGTTGCTCCGGATGGGATTCCGGCTCAGCGGACGGGGACGTCGTACCGGATGAAGCCCAGAACGTCGCCGACCTTGCGTCCGCCGTGGCAGGCACCGCACTGCTTCATCACGACCGGGACCGCCGTGGCAACCTCGAGCCGACGGTCCTTCCCCTTGCCGACCACGCGCTCGAAGTACATCTCGCCGGCGCGGATGCGATTGGCAGCTTCCTTCTCGAACTCCGACTTCGCCGCGTTCTCCTCGTTCATCGGGTCGCCGGTCGCATCGATCAGCCGGGCCGAATGCCAACCCTTCTTCTCCATCGCCGCGAAAACGTCCTTCGCGATCATGGCCGCGGGGCGATCGTCCTGCTTGTTGACGTAGTTCTTCGTGATCGAGACGACCGCGTTCTTGTACAGATCATCGAGCATCTTGACCTGCTCGCGCGTCCGCTCCAGGGCCGGATCCTTCGCGGTCGGCTCTTGCGCCTGGGTCGGCCGAACCCCGGCAACAGCCGCCGCCAGAACAGCCAGGCCGATCGACCCCGCGAACACCATCCGCCCATGCTTCTGCATCTTCATCTTCGAGCTTGCTCCGATGGTCATGCGAGAGAGGAGAAACCAGCGCCCGGGGTCGCGAACCTCCCCAAGGCGCGCACGACGAACCCTCCGGGTTGCCCGCAATGCGATGCCCCGGATCCGTTCTGAAGAATCGAGAGTTCGAGTAGTTCCGAAAGCAGGCTTTGCAGGGTCACGGGGTCGAGCGACCCGAGATCCCATGAAAAACCGAGACATCCGACACCGCCGCTCGCCTGATCCGCCTCGCCAGGTACAGCAAGGGCCGCAGCGAGTCATCCTTCGGCAACGAGAGCCGCATGTCTCCCCGCCCAAATCCTGTATTCAAGATACAGAATTTATCATGTGGGCTGGCGGCGGGGCAAGTGGAATCCCAAGGGATTCACAAGCTCCCGCGCCGGCCGGGGTCGAGGTTTCGGAAGAACTCGAGGTTCTCCTCGTCTATTGGCCCGCGACTTCGCGGGACCGGAGAGCGTCGACATGAGAGGTGACGGACGCGTCTGGCCTCATTTGAGAAAGCGCTCGTCGACCTTGTCGATCCGGCGCTGCAGGGCTCGGTCGAGCGAGCGGAGGGGCAACCGGCTGGAGAACAACTTGGCCATCCAGAGGAGGATCCCGTACCTCCGTCGGCGGAATGAGCTACACGCCATCCGGTTCTGGAGCCAGAGCCTCCGCCGCAGCGTGGGGGTGATCTTCAGCCGGGGTAAACCGCTGAGCGGATACCCGCGGGCCACGAGCATATCCCCCATGCGGGCTTCGGCCAGTTGCAACTCGTACGGCGAAAGGGCCGTCCGCCACTTGTCGAGCCTCGCTGGCGAGGGCGCTGAAAAGGTCGAGTCGTGAATGTAGTCGAACATCGCCCGATCGTAAGGAACACCGATGAACTCGCAGATCCTGTCGAGGACTTCCTCGGGAAAGCGCACCAGATCCTCATACCGGACTTCATGATAGCGATCCGGCGGGAGCTCCGCGGAGAACCGTGACCAGAGTTCCTCGGCGTCGAGCCACTTGTACGCGGCCGAGTAGAGGTTGCCCCCCCAACCGTGGGCCATCGCCGACTGCGCGACGTCGCGACCGTCGCGAATGATGTGGAGGAACCGGGCATCGGGCCAGATCCGGAGCAGGCGGTCATAGTCGTAATGGACCACCGCGCCGACCACATCCTTGTGGTCGCGATCCCGTTTCTGGCGCAGGAAGCTGTCGATCAGGTGGGGATAATCCAGAGTGGGGTCCACGCTCAGCCGCGCTGCCCGGAAGATCCGATCCCCTTCGAGATAATCGCAGTACTCGGTCAGGTCGGGCCAGCCGGTCCGCTCCGGCATCTTCGCGACCGAATACTGAAACTCGAAGAAGAAGGCGATCCGCGGGTGATGGTCGAGCATCAACCGCAATAATGTGGTCCCAGAGCACTCAGACCCGACGAGGAAGACGGGCCGTTTGAGCAGGTCGCCGGTCCGATCGCACCGAGCCTCGTCGTCGCTGGAAGTGGCCGAGGTCGAGCAGCCAAACGATTGGGGCAGCATCGCTAGGAAGGTCATTGGGAATTCTTCTCCGAGCGAATAGAGGCGACCCAGGCCGCGATCACTCGCGACCATCCACGAACCGCCAATCTTTCCGGAAACAACCGCCGTTCATTCCCACTCCATCTTTCTTGGCGATGGCCGGGACACCCGAGTCAGGGCTGCTGGCCTCGACCACGCTCCAGGAAAACGAGCGCGAGCAGCCCGGATATCGCGCCTTGCGACGAGAAGTCAGGCAGACCGGCCAGATCCATGGTCCTGCATCTCGGGACCAGGAGTCCAGATCGATCGAGACCCATCCACCGCGGTTGGAGGGAACCAGGCAACACAGGCGGAACCTTGCCCACCCGGGAAGCAGCTTTGCTTCACAAAACCTCTCACGTACCCCTCCTCCTACATCGGAGCGACCTTCGGGAGCTTGACTATGAGAGAATGAACTCGCCACCCTGCAACCAGTATCGCGGGTTGATTTTTTTTCCACACGGCAACGGTGAGCTGCCGTTCCCGATCGGCCTGGCTTCCGATCGTGCCGCGGAAATCGGATGGGCTCACTCCGACCCGTGCGGGCCCTCCGGCGGCCGGGATCGCCTCGACCTCGGCGCGCCTTTCCGGACGATGACCAATTCGAGCCAGTCCTGGAACTCCTCGCGGTCGATCTCGCCCGCGGCCAGTCGGACGAAGACAGCCTCGTGCTCGTCGATTGGTGCGTCGATCGTATGGACGTTTCGGCTGAGGAACATCAACATGGCCCCGTAGCCGGCCCGCTTGTTGCCGTCGAAGAAAGGGTGGTTCTTCACCAGCGAGAACGCCAGCGCGGCGGCCTTCTCCGCGAGGCTCGGGTAGAGGTCGCCACCGCCGAACCGAGCGCGCGGCTGCGCCACTGCCGATTCGAGCAAGCCTCGATCGCGCACGCCCGGATCGCCACCGTAGTTCTCAAGCGACCGCTCGTGGATCATCAGGACTGTCTTGAGGCTCAAATATTTCATTGGGCGAGCCGCCGGAAGACCTCGCCAAACTCCTCGAATATCCCATCCAGGTCGGCCCGGATCTCGGCCTCGTCGTCCTCGCCCTCATCCTCGGCGGAAACCTCCATCGGCCCGCACTCACGAATCCTGGCGTCGATCTCGTCCGGGTGCTGCCGGGCGTAGGCGGCGGCCAGGTCGAGGGCCTCGGGCGTCAGCACAGGGAAGACCTTCATCAGCGCAGCCGGGCTGCGGCCGGCCCGTCGGACCATCTCCAGCCGCCAGATCGGCACGTCGCACCCCTCGACGTAGGCGATCCCCTCTTCGTGGACCAGCCGGGGGCCGCTCGTCTCGCCCCCGATCGGAGCTGACCCGGCCGCCTCCGCCGCTCGATCGATCTCGGGATGATTCGACATGACGGGACCTCCTCGGTAGCTCTCCGATTTCGACCGCAATCCGCCGCAGCCCCATTGAAACAAGTATTTCCGATCGCATGCACCCGGTCAACGCGGGCCGGCCGCCCGGAATTTGCCTTCGGACGGATGTACGGGGTCGCGTCGACGTTCGTCGGAGGTTAGAATCATCGCCGCGTTCGTTCGGAGACGAGACATCCGCGAGGCCCACAATCGTGTCCACCGCGATGGAACTGCCGACGATCGAGTCGCTCCGGGAAGAGCAGCGGGCCCTGCGTGCCGATCTGGCGCGGATACGAAGGCGGCTGACCGGGCAGCTCGCGCTCGAACTCGCCGTCGACGCTGCCCTGACGGTCGTCGCGACGGCCGCCGTCCTGATCCTCCTCGACTGGTGGCTCCGGCTCGACCGCCCGGCGCGATTTGTCCTGCTCGCGATCGCGGCGACCGGGCTCGTCGCGTTCCTGGGCGTCCGGGCGTATCGACGCTGGCGATCGGCCGGTCTCGACGAGCTGGCGCTGGCGATGACCCTCGACCAGTTCCGACCCGGGACCGGCCAGATGATCGCCGATGTTTTGCAGCTTCCGATGCTGCTCGATCAGCCCGGCTCGACCGTCTCACCGGCGATGGTGCGCCTGGCCGTCCGGAGGGCCTCCGAGGCACTGGCGGCTTCCGACTGGCGACGCCTCTGGAACCGCCGACGGACCGTCGCGCACGCCTCGGCGCTGGTCCTGGCGCTGATCGTTCCGGCAGCGTTTGCAGCGATGGCGCCCGAGGCCGCCCGATTGAGCATCGAGCGCTGGCTCCGCGGCTCGAACGAGCGTTGGCCGCAGCAGACTTATCTGAGCGTGATGGGCCTCGACGCTCGCGGCCGGATCATCGCTCCGCGGGGCGAACGGGCCGTTCTGGAGGTCCGCTCCGACCTCCCGATGCTCACGGAGCAGGGGGGGCGCTGGCTCGTCGGCGGACGCGGTAAACCGCTGGCTCTCCGACACAGGCCCGAGCATCTGGTCAACCCTCAATCCGTCACGATCCGAGAGAAGACGGAGACGGGCGAGATCCACGTATCCGTGATGGTCGAGACCGAGCCCGGCCACTTCCGCTTCGAGTTCCCACCGTCGGCCTCGAACTCGACCTTCGAGCTAACCGGCGGCGACGACTGGCTCGACCCGCTCGTCCTCGATCGCCTCGACCGCCCCGCGCTGGCCGCCACGCAGGTCCGCGTCCGCGAACCCGGCGCGAACAACCAGGGATTCCGATCGATCGATGACCCCCGCCAGCACCTCGTCTTCCTGCCCGATACCCAGATCGAGATGACCCTGATCGGGACCGAGCCGCTCGCCGAGGCAAGGCTCAAGATCCAGTCGGGAAACGCCCCGCCGCTGCGCAGGGTCGATGACAAGACGTTCGCCACCGCCTGGACCCTCCGCGAGGCGACGACACTGGAAGTCGGCCTGACCTCAAAAAGATCCGGCCTCGAATCGAAGCCGGCATTCCTCTCGATCGGTCTGATGCGCGACCGAGATCCCCGCGTGACCCTGCGCGCGGTGGGGGTGGGCGTCCACGTCACGCCTGTGGCGACGATCCCGCTCTCGATCGCCGCGACGGACGACATCGGGCTCGCCGCGCTCCGGCTCCAGTTCGACCGCACCACCGCCGGCGAAAAAGACAGGTCGCCTCAGACGAAAACGAAGCACGAGACCGTGAAGATCCCACTCGCCTCGGAGAGCGGCCGCCCGCCGCTCGACCACCAGGCGCGACACGAACTCTCGCTGATGACCGATCCCGCAACGCCCGGGACCCTTCTGCGGTTCCTCGCCGAGGCCGACGATCAATGCGCCCGAGGCCCTCAAACGGGCCGGTCGACGCCGCTGCAATTGCAGGTTGTCGCTCCCGAGGAACTCTTCTACGAGATCCTCCTCCGCCAGCGTTCCGAGCGGACGAAGTTCATCGCCGCACTCGAATCGATCGAAAAGCAGGGCCCTCTTCTCGACGGCAAGCCGAGACCCGAAGACCACGCGAGGATCACCCGGGTCGTCCAGGCGACCGCCCGCCACCTCGACCAGATCGGCAATCGGATCGCCGACGCACTCCAGGAAATGAAGCTCAACCAGGTCGGCTCTCCGAAGTCACACCGGCTGCTCCAGCAGGGGATCATCGACCCGATCCGGGCGCTGAACGCGGGCCCGATGATCGAGCTGAGAAGCACCCTTCAGGCCCTCTCGGGCGCGGGAAACCGGGCCATCGCCAGCGAGGAAACCGTGCGGAAACTCCACGGCCAGGTCGTCGCGAAGATGAAGGAAATCCTCGACCAGATGTCGCAGTGGGAGAGCTTCGTCGATGTGGTCAACCAGGTCGCCGAGGTGATCCGGATGCAGAACCAGATCCTCAAGGCCACCGAGAAGGCGCGCGAAACACGCACCCAGGAAGTCTTCGAGGACCGGCCATAAGCGGTCGACGAACGATCTCTCGCGATCGGGAGGAGAGCGGATGCACGGTCTGGCGGCGATCTTGATCGGGCTGGTGAGCCTCGCCGGCGACTCCGAATACGCGCGCCCCCTCGACGCGAAGGCCCTCGACCAGGCCGCCTTCGACGCCGAAAGCTACGGCGAAAAGGCGAAGATCCAGCGCGAGGACGGCGGCCTGCACGTCGTCCTCGACCCGAGGCTCCCCGAGACCGGCTGGAAGGTGCCCCAGCAGGTCCGGTTCGGTGGCGACTTCACCATCCTCGCCGACTTTGTCCTTCGCAAGCTGCCGAAGCCCGCACAGGAAGACGGCGCCGCGGTCGGAATGGCGATCGCCTTCCAGAACATCGACCAGCCCGACCTGACCCTCGTCCGCCTGATCGAGCCCAGCGGCGCCGACGTCTACCGCCCCATCGAGAAGGAGCAGACCGACCCCAACCAGATGCAAATGCAAATGCAAATGCAGATGCAAATGCAGATGATGGGGATGGGCGGCGCACCGCCGAAGCCGCCGAAGCCGCCGAGGCGAACGTTCCCCGCCTCGGGCCCGACGTTCCGCCTGGAGTTCCACCGCGAGGGGAATTCCATCCGATATCAGGTCCTCGACGCTCGATCGGGGAAGTCGCGATATCTCGGCCAGGTGGCCTTCCCGCAGGCGATGGACGTTGCCGCGGTGAAGCTCTTTGTTACCAATCGCAACGGCGTCGAGCCGGTCGACGTGATCCTGAAAAGCCTGACGATCCGGGCTGAGCGGATCAATGGCCTGGGTCCGATCGTCCGGACGGTTTTCGACCGCGTCGTCTACGCCGAGCCGACCGCGATCAAGAAGGGCCTCCTCATCATCGGCGGCCAGCCGAAGACGCCGCCGGGCGGTCAGCCGAACGCCCCGAACCCGGCCCCGCAGCCGATGGCGGCGCCCGGCGCCCCGCCCGCCACGCTCCCCGCGGGCGCGGTGATGGTCGCCCCGGCCGGCGGCGCGGTGATGATCGTCGCCGCGGCTCCAGTGGCGCCCGCACCCGCACCGCCGGCGGCCTCCACCTCGCCGCCCTCGGCAACGGCGGAGGCCGCAGGGGCCCCAGGCAGTAAGGCCGAGCCCCCCAAACCGCCCGAGCCGAAGGCCCGCATCCCCCTCGACGAGATCGACACGATCCATTACGAGCGTTCGCCGGCGATGGTCGTC
>DAHZZC010000195.1 GCA_027435495.1 Planctomycetales bacterium | reverse complement strand
CGACGGCACGGGTCAGCTCGGCGATGAACGCTTTTGCCAGGTCAGGGCCCTGGATCTCCCGGCTTGTGACCTCCAGCCGGATGACGTCACCGACTCGTCCCAGACGCAGATGTTTGAAGTCTTCAGCGACCATCGGCCCATCTCCTCCGCGAGATCCGATTCGTGACGGTTCATCAACCCAGATACAGGCCGCGAGACCGACTGTGACGTCGCGGCCTGTCCTGCTCGGGGCCGGCCCGGTCCGGCTCACTTTCGCGTCTCGGTTTGCCCCATGATATTACGATATCGCGACGAGGTATCCCACGTCTCGCCGATCTCCTGGTCGTTCGCGAGGGAGAACGCCGGGAATCGCGGGTTGGCTTGTCGGCCCCAGGGTGGGTCGGCGAAAATAGATCATCGGCCCGACCCGGCCGGGAGAAAGTGGTGGAAGACCAATGCCAGCCGAGACGCCGACCGAAACCCTGACCGCCCCTCCCACCGACGACCAGCTCACCGATCGCGCCGAGTGGATCGCAGCGGTCGAGAAGATTGCCGACGACGCCGAGGCGTGGGCGACCGAGCAGAAGTGGTTTGTCCATCGAGGGCCGAAGGAGATCACCGAGCCGGGCCTCGGGACCTACGAGGTCCCCACGGTTTTGATCCAGGCGCCGGCCGGCCGGTTCGTCATCGACCCGATCGCCCGATACGTCATGGGCGCCGAGGGACGTCTCGATTTCTGTGTTTTCCCATCTTATTATTACTTTATGATTATTCGGACTGAGGCCGGCTGGCATTTCGAGACCAATCCGAGGACGACTGCCCGCCCCTGGACGAAGCAGACCTTCCTCGAGGTCATCTCCGAACTGGCCAGGATGGCATGACCCCCAAGCAACGACGGCTGGAGCGGATGCGGTCCATCGAGCGTGAGTGGAAGGTCGCCGCGATTTCGGCCGAACTCGTCGGGGAATACCTCCGCGCAAATCCTTCCGTGCTCGATCGGGAACGACTCAGATTCGCGGATCATCGCAATTTCCGCGAGAACCTGGAGCCAACCTATATCTGATCCGCCTCTTCGCGGAATTCGCGGCCGGATTGCGAGAGGCGTGGGCCCTGGTCTTCCATCAGGCGACAGCTCCCAGGATGCAGGATCTGATTGATTCCACAATGGCTCGATGCCGAATCCCCCGGGCGTGGTGCGAGGAAGTCCATGCCATCCGAACGTATCGCAACGCCCTGGTCCACGAATGTGGCGATGAGGCCAGGCCGATCGGCCTCCAGGTGGCCTGCGCCGATCTCTGCCGCTTCTTCAGCGGCTTGCCCCACCACTGGTGAACTCCCAACTACCCAGGAGAATCGTTCGTGCCGCTGGAAGATCACCTGCTGACCGAGTCGCGCAACCCGCTCTCCGAGGCCATCGATACCCTCAGCCCCTCGGAGATCGTCCGGCTGATGAACTCGGAGGACGCCCGGGTGGTGGAGGCGGTCGGGGCCGAGGCTGATTCGATCGCGAGGGCGATCGAGTGGGCCGCCGACCGGCTCGGACGGGGCGGTCGGCTGATTTACGCCGGCGCGGGGACATCGGGACGGCTGGGCGTTCTCGACGCCGCCGAGTGTCCGCCGACGTTCAGTACTCCGCCGGAGATGGTCGTCGGCCTGATCGCCGGCGGGCCCTCGGCCTTCACCCGCGCCATCGAGGGCGCCGAGGACGATCCCGACCGAGGCGCCGCCGACATCGACGAGCGGAACGTCGGCCCAGACGACCTGGTCGTCGGGATCGCGACCTCGGGCCGGACGCCGTACGTCATCGGCGCCGTCCGCGCGGCCCGGCGACGAGGGGCGGCGACCGTCGGAATTGCCTGCAACCGTCCGAGCCTCCTGGGCTCCGAGGTGGATATCGAGATCGCTCTGCTGGTCGGCCCCGAGATCATTGCCGGCTCGACGCGATTGAAAGCCGGGACGGCGACGAAGATGGTTTTAAATATGATCTCGACCGGGGCGATGGTCCGGATCGGCAAGACGCTGGGCAACCGGATGGTCGACATGAAGTCGTCGAACGAAAAGCTCCGGATCCGGGCGCGCCGGATGCTCCGGGAGCTGGCCGGGATCGACGACGACAAGGCGAGGGAGATCCTCGAGCGTTGTGGCGGCCAGCTCAAGCCGGCGCTGGTGGTGGCGATGGCGGGGGTTGGTCGCGACGAGGCGCAGGCCCTGCTCGACGCCCACAGCGGCCAGGTCCGCGCGGCGGTTGCGGCGGCCGGTCAGGGCTTCCGGCCGATCACTCCCGTCGCGCAACCGAAGAAATAAGCGACCGGCTCGACCACGAGGCCGGCCTCAACGAAGGAGTGACAGGCGTTGGAGCAATCGCCAAACGTCCCCGTGTAGACGCCCAGCAGCCGGTAATAGGGAACAGGATTGGACGTCGGCACGGAACGGCCCCGATCGATCGGGTTATCTCGGCTGGTCTGGAAGGATCGCCCCCGGTATCGGCGGTCGATGGCTGACGGCCCGCCCGAGCGACTTCAACGCGTACCAGGGATCTCGGCC
>DAHZZC010000194.1 GCA_027435495.1 Planctomycetales bacterium | reverse complement strand
CCGACGGCCTCGGCGCTTTCGCTCTATCTCCGCGGCTCGAAGCTGCCGGCCGAGGACCGCGAGAGCCTCGCGGAACTGGCCGCGAAGCTGACCGAGGAGCACAAGTGGCTCGCTCCTCGCGAGCTCCGGGAGGCGACCATCATCGGCCCGCGCGGGACACCGACTCCGTTCATGGAGTGGGCCTCCGCCGCCGGTGAGAAGTTGGAGCGTTTCGAGGAGGATCCCCATTCGGCCGATCGACCGAGCGAGCTCGAGCGGCGTGGGGTTGAGGCGGCACGTCGGCTGATGACCTACACCGCCTACAGCGGCGACCGGATGTCGACGGCCGGCGTGATCCTGATCGAGCCCCGGCCGATCGACGCGAAGTACCTGGCCTTCACGGCGGAGACGATCAAGGTCGTGCGCGGGAAGGAGAGCATCGAGGGCCTCTCGCCGATGCAGCTTGATGCCCTCAAGGCGCTCGATACTTACTGGAACCTGATTCCCCGCGACGACCACAAGACCCCCGGCGAGGATGCAAAGGCCGACGAGAAGTTCTCGGACTGGCTCCGCGACAGTTCGACATGGGTTCCGCTGAAGACGATCCTCAAGGAGAAGCCCGAGGTCCTGGCCTCGGCCGGCTACCGCGACGAACTCGTCCACGGATTTCTCGACTCTTATCGGAAGCTGGAGCGGGCCGAGCTCGACGCGCCCGGGCACGCTGACCCGGGCCCGGCCGAGGGCTTCCTCAGCGCGTCTCGGTCGCTCGGCGAGGCGGCCTCGAAGAGCTACCCGACGGTCGCACGGATCGAGCGCGAGACGAAGTTCAACTCGCTCGAGCTGTTCTCCAGGTACGCCCCGATAGGCTACGGCGCGGGGCTGCTGTTCCTGGTCCTTAGCCTGGCGATGCTCTCGACCTCGATCGAAGGCTCGTGGGTCCACAAGGTCGGCAAAGTGACGTACTGGCTCGGGATGGCGGAGCTCGCGACCGGGATCGCGACCGAGGTCTACGGCTTCTTCCTCCGAATCCAAATCTCGGGCTGGGCCCCCGTGACCAACATGTACGAGACGGTGATCTGGGTTGCCCTGGTGGCCGCCGTACTCTCGCTGATCTTCGAGCTGATCTATCGACAGGTTTACATGGGTCTTTCGGGTGCGGCGGTCGCGATGCTCGGGACGATCACCGCGGCGAACGTCCCGCTGCTCGATCCGAGCATCAAGGGGCTGCAACCCGTTCTGCGGAGCAACCTCTGGCTGACGATTCACGTGCTGACGGAGGTTTCCAGCTACGCGGCCTTCGCCCTGGCCTGGATGCTCGGCCTGATTGCGACGGTCCACTACCTGACCGCGACCTATCGGCGATCGCCGAAGCTTGGCGAACTCGTCCTGCCGATGGTTCCGGGCCTGATCCTGCTGACATCGGGCGCAGCGGGCGTTGCCGCGGCCGACGGCCGATTCGGCACCGACTGGATGATGTCAAACCGGCTCTTGTATGTTTTTGCGTTCATGGGATTTCTTGGCGAGGCTCTGACGCTGGCCGCCGTTCTCGCGATCGGGGGCGAGTTGATTGGCCGGGCTGCCTTCCGCGGTGGGACTCATGACGACGGTGACTCCGAGCTGCCGACCTCGCACGTGACGCCCGCCGGCCCGGTTGGTCTGAAGCCGACCGTGGCCGAGATCCGGGCGCTCGAGTCGGCCAACCGGATCAAACTCGACGCCCGGGGCGAGGCGATGCAGCGCACCGCCTCGCGGATCAAGCCGCTCTCCAACTTCATCTACCGGACGATGCAGGTGGGGGTGCTTCTGATCGCGGCCGGGACGATCCTCGGCGGCGTCTGGGCCGATTACTCGTGGGGCCGGTTCTGGGGCTGGGACCCGAAGGAGGTCTGGGCCCTGATCACGTTGCTCGTCTACCTGATCCCGCTCCACGGCCGGTTCGCCGGATGGGTGAACACGTTCTGGCTCGTTTTTGCGTCGGTCTTCTGCTTCCTCTCGGTGGTGATGGCCTGGTACGGGGTGAACTTCCTGCTCGGGGTTGGGCTGCACTCGTACGGGTTCGTCGAGGGAGGGTCGCAGGGGGCGATGGGGCTGATCGTCTTTGGGATGCTGGCCTTCCCGATGGGAGCGGCCTGGCGTCGGGCCCTCGGTTACCGCCCGATGTTCTGATCGGGCGATCGACGTATGAACGAACACTCTCCGCTTGTTTGGATCAACGCTGTTGGGTTGACACCGAGGTTGCTGTCCCACGCGCCTCGGTTGAGCGCCCTCGCCCGGACGGGCTGGATGCGAACGCTCGAGGAGGTCGTCCCGGCCGTCACCTGCACGGCGCAGGCGACCTTCCTCACTGGGCTCCCGCCACAAGGGCACGGGATCGTCGGCAATGGCTGGCTGTTCCGGGAGACGGGCGAGGTCCGGTTCTGGCAGCAGTCCAACGCGCTGCTCCAGGCCGAGCCGATCTACAGGACCGCGAGGCGGATCGCCGCCGAGCGGGGCCGATCGTTCCGCGCCGCCAAGCTGTTCTGGTGGTTCAACCAGGGCGCAGACGTGGATCTGAGCGTGACGCCCAAACCCTACTACGGCGCTGATGGCAACAAGGTCTTCGGGATCACGGGAACGCCCGACGGCCTCTGCGATCGCCTGGAATCGAAGCTTGGCCGGTTCCCGTTCCACACCTTCTGGGGTCCGAG
>DAHZZC010000193.1 GCA_027435495.1 Planctomycetales bacterium | reverse complement strand
CGCGCGAGTCGGCGGCCCGGTCGCTTTCGGGGATGGCGGGCGGGCTACCGATGGGGTTTTTCCCCGGCTTCGGCGGACCTGGTGCCCCGCCCACCGACTCGGGAGGCCGTTGACGATGGCCGCCGCCGGCTACAGTGCCGTCGTTGACCGGCTGATGGCCGCGCTCGGTCGGCTCCCGGGCATCGGCGCCCGGTCCTCGGAGCGATTGGCCCACCACCTTTTGAAGTGCCCGCCCGAGGAGGCGATCGAGCTTGCGGAGGCGATCCGATCGGCCCGCGACCGGATTCGTCACTGCCAGGTCTGCTTCCATTTGACGGAGGCCGATGAGCCGCTCTGCTCCATCTGCCGCGACCCGCGCCGCGACCAGTCCACGGTCTGCGTCGTCGAGCAGTCGCGGGACCTGATCGCCATGGAAAAGGCCGCGACCTTTCAGGGTGTCTACCATGTCCTCCTTGGTCGGCTCGCCCCGCTCTCCGGGATCGGGCCCGACCAGTTGACCATCGATGCCCTTGCGAATCGGGTACAGTCGGGCACGATTCGCGAGTTGATCATGGCGACCAACCCCAACCTCGAAGGCGATGGAACGGCCCTTCTGGTCGCGAAACGCCTCGGAGGTTCCGAGGTCAAGATCACCCGGCTCGCCCGCGGTCTGGCGACCGGCAGTACCCTCGAGTTCGCCAATCGCGACATGCTGGCCGACGCCTTCTCGGGCCGACATCCCCTTTGACCGCTCGATCCCGATATCCTCCCTCCCATCCCGGCTCCGAAGGTCCACTCCACCGCGCTCGGTTGATCTTCGGCATCATCTCCACGGTTCGGACTTGGGATCGGAAGAGGATCGTGGCATAATAGTTGCTGGAGAACGAGGGTGAAATTGAGGCGAACCGGGTATCGTCGATGCCCTCGCGGCTCTCCACTCCTCGAGCTTCCTGGCTCGTCCTGGAACGGAACAGAGGATAATGCGGCTCGATACCTCCCAGCAGATGCGGACCGAGATGCGCCTCAGAATGGCGCCTCGGATGATTCAGTCCATGGAGATCCTGCAATTACCGATCATGGCGTTGCAGGAGCGGATTGAGCAGGAGTTGAGCGAGAATCCCGTCCTCGAGCTAAGAGAGTCCGGGCCAGCGGAAGCCGAGGGCGAGGAGTCCCCGCCAGAGCCCGTCCAGGCGGAGGCCGATGGAGAGCCGAACGAGTTCGATAGCCTGATTAACCTCGACGAGAACTGGAGCGAGATCTACGACGAAGGGCCCCGTCGGAGCCGGGCCGCTCTCGTTGAGGACTCAGATCGCAAGCAGGATGCGATGCAAAACATGGCATCGCGACCGCGATCGTTCCACGACGATCTGATCGATCAGCTCAGCTTCTTCGATTGCGATCCGAAGGTGCGGGCGCTCGCCGAGTACATCATTTACAATCTGGATGACCGGGGTTATTTCCGGCTCCCGCTTCAGGATGTCGTCCGGGACCTCAACGGCTCGGTGACCCTGGAAGACGCCGAGGAGGCGCTCCACCTGGTTCAGCGGCTCGACCCTCCCGGCGTCGGGGCTCGCGACCTCCGCGAATGCCTGCTCCTCCAGCTCACCCCCGATATGCCCTGCTACGACGTGCTTCACACGCTGATCTCGCAGCATCTCGACGACCTCGAACATAATCGCCTGCCGTCGATCGAAAAGAAGACGGGCATCCCGATCGAGAAGATCAAGGAGGCGATTGAGCATCTCCGCCGCCTGAATTTCCGCCCGGGAGCCTCGTTCGTCACGGACAACGCGCAGTATGTCATCCCGGATCTCGCCGTGGAGCACGACGACCACGGCGGC
>DAHZZC010000192.1 GCA_027435495.1 Planctomycetales bacterium | reverse complement strand
GATCGCCGCTGGCGACGGCCAGAACGAGCCGGAGGGCGGGCTCAAGTTCGTCCCGAACGCGAGGGGTCTGGAGAACTACCTGCTCCAGGTCGGCTCGAACCGGACCGAGACGGCCCGGATCTGGGACCTGATGAAGCCGATCCTGGGGAGCAACCGGTTCAGCGACGTGAAGCAGGGTGCGAGCATCCTGGCCGAGACGCCGGGTCCAAACCCCGAGCCGCTGATGGCGACGATGGAGGTCGGAAAGGGCCGATCGATCGCCTACGGGGGCGATACCTGGGTCTGGTATCGATCGTCGGAGGAAAGCCGGCTGGCCCATCGGAAGTTCTGGCGCCAGTCAGTCTTCTGGCTGGCACACAAGGAAAACGAGGGGGACAACCAGGTGAAGGTCGCTCTCGACCGCCGCCGGCTCGCCCTCGGCGAGAAGGCCGAGCTGACCGTCACGGCCCACGACTCCAAGGGCGCCGCCATCCCCGGAGTGACCTACGAGGCGCACGTCGAACGCGAGAAGTCGGACCCGAAGGTCGACCAGCCGATCCGGGTGCTCAACCAGGGCGACGAGGGGAGAGGCGACATCTTCGCCGACAAGAAGCTTGCCCAGCCAGGCAACTACGTGCTGACCGTCGTCGCCAAGCGCGATGGCCAGGAGCTCGGCCGGGACACGGCGCGGTTCCTCGTCTTCGAGGACGACCGCGAACTCGAAAACCCGGCCGCCGACCTGAATCTCGCCCGGCAGATCGCGCAGGCGACCGAGGGGGAATCGGTAACGCCCGAAAAGCTCGTCCCGTTTTTGAAGGGGCTGGCGAAGGCCGGATACACCGAGTCGGTCACGTATCAGGAGAAGCGTGTCTGGGACAACTGGCCGTTTCTCCTGATCTTCACGGCGATTCTGACGATGGAATGGTGGCTCCGGAAGCGGCACGGATGGGTCTGAGCCGGACCAAGGGCGGGCGTTGCGGGCCGATTAGCCGCCTCCCACGATGAACCCCTCGATCGGAAGGGTCAGTTCGGGCTCGTCGGGGTGGTCGGTCTTCAGGACGATCACGCCGCGGAACGATCCGGTTGCGGTCCCCGGAGCGATCCGTGCGCGGAGCCGGTAAGTCCCGACCGGCGCCGGAGGATCTTCGGGGATTATCTCGACCGAGACCGGCGCGGGTGCGTGAACCCGGCGAAATACCGTCTTGCGGCGCTTGCGGACCACGATCCGCGCCGAGGTTTCGCCCCCGGCCGAGGAGCGGACCGCTGGCATTCGAAGGCGCTCGGGGAGAATGGCCATCGGCCGCATCATCCGCCCGGTGACCGGGAAGGTAAGGGTCCGTCCCTCGGGGTGGTCGGTCTGGACCTCGACGATCTCGCGGAACGAGCCGGGCGGCATCCCGCGCTTGAGGATGACCTCCAGCCGATACCCGGCCGCCGCCCCGATCGCGCGGGCCTTGTCGGGCGAGAGTGGGCGCGGCGAGCAATCCAGGAGGCCGGGACGCGAGCCGACGATCCCTTTGATTTTCAGGTCGGCCCGATCGGGCGAGTAGATGGTGACCATTCCGCGATGCTCGGCCTCGTCGGGGTAGATCTCGCCGAGGCCGAGGCCGTCCTTGGGATCGATCGCGACCGGGGGCCGGACCACCCCCTTGGCGAGGAAGGTGATCCTTCGCCGTTCCGAGTCGGGATCGTTCGTCAGGAGCGTCAGCGGCCATCGATAGGGACCGTCGAAGTCACGGGTCTTCCAGGTCAACTCGATCGACGATCGTCCTCCGGGCGGAATGATCAGGCGGTGGCCTTCGGCTTGGGGCGAGAGCCTGGGCAGTTCCACCTCGACGCACGAGCAGCCCTCCGGTTCGGGCTCCACGATGAGCGGACCCTTGCCGTCGTTGCGAATGGTCCACGACCGGGTGAAGGCGGCTTTCTGTGGCTTGATCCCAAACCGAAAAACGGGATCGCCCTCAAGCACGGCGTGCGGAGGAGGGTCGGATCTCGGGGCCAGCCTCGCGTTCGCGACCGTCCAGATCGGAGGAGATCGATCGGGTGCCAGAAAGGTGATGACAGGCCCGGCGATGGCGACCGCCGAGAGGGCGAGGCTCGTCGGGACAACCCATCGTCTCATCGGCAAGACCTCCCGCGCAAGCGGACGCCCCGCGCGGGATCAGCCCGGTGGGGCGCCTTGTTGACTCCGATCGTTTGAGGCCCGCTCAATACTGGTCGGAGCTGACGATCTCGCCGCCGCGACGGGTCGCCAGCGCCTGGTAGACCGGCAGGCTCTGGCCGGCCGGCATCACGACCTGCCAGGTCTGGTCCGGACCGGGTACCCCTGCGGTGGGGGAACTGCCGTTAACGTAGACGTACGGCGAGGTGTAGTTCGGGGCCTGGACCTGCCAGCTCTGGATCGAGTTCTTGAGGAACTTCACCGATCCGTCGCTGAAGGCGAAGTTGGCCCCGCCCGGGTGGAAACTGCCGCCCGATGCGTTCGCCACGCCGTAATAGCTGATGTTGGCGTCGAAGTTATAGGGAACCTGGACGTTGATCGGATAATACGCCGTGAACAACGTCTGCCCCGGGATCGCCTGGATCCACCAGTGCGCCCCACCGACTCCCGGATAATTGATCCCGTAGGGCGACTCGATCAGGAGGATTGTGTTGCTGGTCCCGTCCGTGATTTCGGCGATCCGGACTGGACTCAGCGGGTGGATCGTCCCCTCGTAAGAACTGAGGATCATCGGACGCTTGGGATCGTTCGGGCCCGTGTCGTCGGTGAGGAACAGGCCCATGTTCCCGCCGTAAGAGCAGTAGTGCATGATCGGGTTCGAGCCCGGGCACCAGCCGCTAAAGGTACCCGGCGGGCCCTGCGGGACGCCGATGCCGGCGAGCGCGTCGCTCGGGCATTCCAGGGTACGGAGCCCGGTCGAGACCACCGTCGTGTTGGCGCAGTAGAGCGATGCTAGCTTGTCGTTGTAAGAATTGTAGAGCGTCCCGCCCTCGATGTAAGGCAGGAGAGCGATCCAGACGGCATGGGCGTGATCCGGGCTACCCGACCTCCAATCGCCGTACATGATCAACTCGATCGAGCCGGGCGGGAAACATCCATTGGAACTGTCGTAATTGTGGCAGGAGAGCGCCAGTTGCTTGAGGTTGTTGGTGCACTGGGCG
>DAHZZC010000191.1 GCA_027435495.1 Planctomycetales bacterium | reverse complement strand
TTGTGGAGGCCCCGTTCCTCAAGCCCGAGCCACGCGAGAGTGGCGGCGCCCCGGCCATCCTGGTGCCGATCGGATGCTACTTGATGGCCCTCGCGACCATTACCACGTTTCTCGTCGGGGCCGTCACGATCGTCTAGTTTCTCTGGCAGATCGGCGGGTCGTTGTTCGGGGAATGATGGGGACTCAAGGGAGGTGAATGACGATGGACTGGCAGGAACGAATCGAAGTCAATCCAAAGATCCTGTTGGGGAAGCCCGTCATCAAGGGGACCAGGCTCTCTGTGGAATTCCTCCTCGAACTGATGGCCGAGCGATGGACTCATGAGCAGATCCTGAGCAATTATCCCCAGTTGAGCCCGGAAGATATCTGGGCGGTGCTCGCTTACGCCACCGATGCGATCAAGCAAGAAAAAGTCTACCCTGTAACGGTGTGACGGATGACGAGATTCCTCGCCGACGAGAACGTGCCACTGGTCGTGATCGGGGCTTTTCGCCTCGGCGGCACGGATGTCTCGTGGGTCAAGGAGATCTCGCCGGGGATCGATGACGACGCGGTCCTGGGGCTCGCCCATTCGGAGGGCCGTGTCCTGGTCACATTTGACAAGGATTTCGGCGAGATGGCCTTCCGTCTCGGAAAGGCGACGGTCGCTGGCGTCCTCCTGCTCCGGCCTCGGTTGCGTGGACCCGAGGATCTGGCGCGTTTCGTTGCGGCCGTCCTGGCACAGCCGATCACCTGGGAGGGGCACTTTTGCGTCGCCCGGGAGGGACGCGTGCGAGCGGTCCCGATGCCCGAATGAGGCGCCTAATCCCGTTGGAGAGTTGCTCGAAAATGAGATCCATCCGACTGCTGACGCTGGCCTTCCTGGCGATCCTGTTCGCACCGGCGCACGCCCGCGCCGAGGATAAACCGCCGCCGAACGTCGTCCTCATCATCGCCGACGACATGGCATGGACCGATTACGGTTTCATGGGTCACCCGACGATCCGGACGCCGAATCTCGACCGGCTCGCGAAGTCGAGTCTCCAGTTCCGTCGTGGATACGTGACGACCAGCCTTTGCTCGCCGAGTCTGGCGAGCATCCTGACGGGGCTCTATCCGCATCAGCACGGGATCACCGGCAACGACCCGCCACTACCGCCAGGTAAGTCAGGCGCGGAGGCGGCTCGCGACCCCGGCTTCCTCGCCGCTCGCGAGGAGATGATTCGCGCCTTCGACGAGATGCCCTCGCTCCCCCGTCTGCTCGCGCCGAAAGGATATCTCAGCTTCGAGGCTGGCAAGTGGTGGGGCGGCTCGTATCAACGGGGCGGGTTCACCCACGGGATGACCCACGGCGAGCCCACACGCGGCGGCCGGCACGGCGACGCGGGCCTCGCCATCGGTCGCAAGGGTCTCCGGCCAATCCAGCTCTTTGTGGACCTGGCCATTGCACGAAAGGCGCCGTTCTTCCTCTGGTACGCGCCGATGATGCCCCACCAGCCCCACACCCCGCCCGACCGCCTGCTCGATCGCTACCGGAGCAAGGCCCCCACCGAACAGGTCGCCAGATACTGGGCGATGTGCGAGTGGTTCGATGAGACCTGCGGCGATCTGCTCCGACTGCTCGACGAGAAGAAGCTGACAGACAACACGCTGGTTGTCTTCCTCGCCGATAACGGTTGGATTCAGGACGAGAAGGCCGACCGGTACGCGCCCCGGTCGAAGCAATCTCCCTACGACGGCGGCCTCCGGACGCCCATCCTCGTCCGATGGCCCGGCCACACCGCGCCTCGCGTGGTCGAAACACCGGTCAGCGCTCTGGACATCGCGCCAACCGTTCTCCGGGCCGCCGGCCTTGCGCCCTCGACAGCGGTTGGAGGAGTGAACCTCCTCGACGAGAAGGCCGTCGCGAACCATCCGCCGGTTTTTGGCGAGATCTTCACCCACAA
>DAHZZC010000190.1 GCA_027435495.1 Planctomycetales bacterium | reverse complement strand
CGGACCGTTTTCGATCGGTTGCACGAGTTGACCGAAACCACCCTCGTCGGTCTTCGCCCGATGATCGAAGCGCGTGCCGCTCGAGGCGTCCCCCGCGACGGTCATGGCGATTTGCGACTGGACCATATCTATTTATTTCCTGACTGCAAGCCTCCCGACGACCTGGTGATTATCGACGGCATCGAGTTCAACGATCGATTCCGATGCGCTGATCCCGTGGCCGATGTGGCGTTCCCGGTCATGGACCTTGCTCGATACGGCCGGCGCGACCTGGGCCGAGCTTTCGCGAACGCCTACTTCCGGGCCTCAGACGATGCGGAGGGGCGCTCGCTGCTTCCGTTCTACATCGCCTATCGTGCCGCCGTGCGAGGGAAAGTGGATGGGATGGAAGCAACCGAGCCGGAAGTGCCGGAGGCCGAGCGAGCCGAGGCACTCGCCCGGGCGCGGGCTCACTGGCTACTGGCCCTCTCCGAACTGGAGGAGCCGGCGCGCCGGCCCTGCCTGGTGATGGTTGCGGGCCTGCCCGGTACAGGCAAGTCGACCCTCGCTCGCGGCCTGGCCGAGCGGGCCGGATTCGTCGTGATCCGTTCGGACCTCGTTCGCAAGGAAATTGCCGGTGCCGGATTCCTCTCCGGCTTCGAGGCGGGGATCTACGCCCCCGAATGGACCGAGCGGACCTATGCCGAATGCCTGCGCAGGGCGGAGGGTCAGTGGTTCGAAGGCCAACGTGTGCTGATCGATGCAACCTTTCGCACGGAAGTCAGCCGTCGGTTGTTCCTCGACGCGGCCGAGACGTGGTGTATTCCAGCCCGGCTGATGATTTGTCGGGCCGGGGAGGAAATCGTCCGAGGTCGTCTCGAACTCCGACGCAACGACGCCTCCGATGCCGACTGGGCGATCTACCGTCAGCTTGCCGCGCGCTGGGAGGAGCCGGGCGAGTTCACGCAGCCGTTCACCCGGGAGATCCCCACCGGCGAGGGCATCGATAAGGCTCTGAACAGCGCCATTGATGTCCTCCAGGAAATTCAACGGGAAAGTCCTGTTTCGACGTAATCGTCCGTCTTTACGAAAACGGAGTTCTCAGGGCCGCCCAACCGTCAGGCCAGACGACCCCAGGGCCCAATCGCTGAGATCCACTTCGAGGGGAAAGAGGCCGGGTTCGAGGCCGACAGAATCCGGCCCTGGCTACCGAGCGAGGCCGGTCAGCCCTTCGACGCCCATAAGATCGATGCCAGGATTCGGAGCCTCATGCAGACCGGAAGGGTCTCGCAGGTCGAGGCGTACTACGACGTGGCGTCGCCAGGGAGCAAGAAGCACGTGTTAATCGTCTCGGTCAAGAATATGCCGCGCTACAAGCGCGTCGAGTTCCGCTGTCTCGGGGCGATTGGCCCGAAGGAGGTCGAGGAGGTCATCGGCCTGAAGGTCGGCGCTGTCCTCGGCAGGCAGACCGATCCCAGGCAAGACAGGGTCATCCGTCGCGTGGAATCCATGAAAATCGAGCCCGCGAAAGGTGCGAACCAGAAATAGCCGACGCTCGACCTCTGCGACGATCGGCGGACGCGGAAGCTTGTCCAGCCGGATTCTTCTCACTTGTGCCGGGCGCCGGGGCGGCTCGATAATGCTCGTCGATCCTCTCGGAAGGCCATTGCAATCCCGCCACGATAAAGGACTCTCGACGTGCCGCGCACCATTGCCCCGCTCTTGCAGGCCGCCGCGACTCTGGCCCTGCTCGCAAACGTACCCGTCCGGGCTGCCGACGAACCGGTGAGCCCGCCCGTTCTCGCCCGGATCGGCGAGCGGATGGAGTTCTTCGTTCGCGATCACGAGATCTCAGGCGCCGTCACGCTGGTGGCAACCCCCGACCGGATCGTCCACCTCGAAGCCAATGGCCTCGCCAACATCGCCAACAACCGCCCGATGCGCCCCGATACGATCTTCTGGATCGCCTCGATGACCAAGCCAACCACGGCGACTGCTGTGATGATGCTCCAGGAAGAGGGGAAACTCTCGGTCGAGGATTTGGTCTTGAAGTATATCCCCGAGTTCGCCGACTTAAAGACCGCCGACGGGAAGCCCGCCCGGATCACCATCCGGCACCTGCTCACTCACACCTCGGGCCTTTCCGAATTCCGTCCCGGAGTGGCCCGGAAGGTCAAGGTCCTCGCCGACGCGATCCCGCTTTACGTCGACCGGCCGGTCCGGTACGAACCGGGGTCGAAGTGGGTGTATTGCCAGTCGGGGATCAATACCGCCGGGAGGATCATTGAGGTCGTTTCTGGCATCTCGTTCGACCGTTTCCTCGAAGAACGCCTCTTTCGCCCCCTTGGGATGAAGGATACCGCCTTCTACCTGAACGACCAGCAGACATCGCGGGTCGCGATGACTTACGCGAAGACGGAAGGGAAGCTGGTCCCGACGGATGAGGACCTGCTTGCTGGCCACAACCCGACCCATCGCGACCGGTTCCCTGCCGCCAACGGCGGACTCTACTCGACCGCGCCCGATTACGCCCGGTTCTGCCAGATGATTCTGAACCACGGGGAGTTGGACGGACACCGCTACCTCAAACCGGAGTCGGTCGAACAGATGACGACACTCCAGACCGCCGACCTCGAAACAGGCTTCACGCCTGGAAACGGGTGGGGGCTCGGCTGGTGCGTCGTCCGGCATCCGCAGGGGATTACTGCCATGCTCTCGCCTGGTAGCTTCGGCCACGGAGGTGCCTTCGGGACGCAAGCCTGGATCGATCCCGTCAAGAAAAGAATTTACATTCTGATGATTCAGCGATCTAATATCAATAATTCCGATCGCTCCGTCATCCGGCAGGCTTTCCAGGAAGAGTCGGCCTCGGCGCTCGGGTCGCCATGATT
>DAHZZC010000189.1 GCA_027435495.1 Planctomycetales bacterium | reverse complement strand
AGGGAAGGTTAGGCTTCAGGTCGGTGATCGGGACCGGCTTCTCTCGGATCCGCTTCAGGAGCCGATCCTCACGAGTGATCCCTGGGAAGGCGTAGTCGCCCGTCAGGATGCGGTACATCGTGCAGCCAAGACTAAACAGGTCCGAGCGAGCGTCGACCGGCTTGCCCTGGATCAGTTCGGGTGGCATGAAATCGGTCGTCCCGACGACCACCCCCTCGTCCGTGTCGAAGCCGTCACCGGTTGGCGCCGCCGACCCAACCAGATCGCCAAAGCCGAGGTCCAGCACCTTCACGACGCCGGTCCGGGTCAGAAAGAGGTTGGTCGGCTTGATGTCGCGGTGGATCACCCCCTGCTCGTGCGCATGCGCGAGCCCGCGCGCTGCCTGCGTCATGTAATCGATAACGTCGTCGGCCGGCAGTGCCCCGCGATGCGCAAAGACCTGTTCAAGGTCCTCGCCTTCCAGATATTCCATCACGATGTAGGGGCAGCGCTCCTGCTCGTCGGCGTCGAGGGCCCGGACGACGTTCGGGTGGTCGAGCCGGCCGACAATCTGCATTTCGCGGAAGAACCGTTGGACCGAACGCTTGCTCAAATGGGCATCAGGCAGGACGACCTTCAAGGCGACCACGCGATCCATCAGGCTATGTCGGGCCTTGAAAACCTGACCTCGGGCTCCTTGCCCGATATGATCGAGCAAAATATAGCGGCCGAAGACCAGCCCCCGCTTCTTCCCCTTGAGAAGGCGACGAGCCTGGAACGTCGTGAGGGTTCCCTCGCGAACCAGCCGGCGCGCCAGCTTCCGGCCGTCGTTGCCATCGCCCGAGGCATCCAGCCGCTCGTGCAGCTCGCGCATCTTCGAGGCCGAAAGCAAACCCGTCCCCTCAATGGCAGCGACCAGATCGGCGGCCGAGGGTCCCGACGGCAATCCCTCTGTATCGTCGCGCATGGCTCCATGGCTCCCATTCTCAGGGCGTTCATCCCAGACAGACGCCATAATTGCAGGTCAGTATGTGCAGCAATCTTCACAGTTCGACAGGAAACGAACCTGACGATAATCAAGTTCGAGTGCGAAAGCCAGAGATGTTGGTGCGGCAACTTCGCCGCTTCTGCGCAAGAAGAGGGCCGGAGGAGCCGTCGCGCTGGCGAGGGTCCCCCGGGTCATCGTTGCTCATCCTCGAAAACTCAGCCGTTTGGGCCACGCGAGAGGTCCTGGAAAACGGACCGCTTGTAGTCATCACTGGTGGCCGGTCCCGAGGTGACAGCCGATCGGGCGGTCATGAGGTGGTAGAGCGCGAGTAAAACAATGGCCCCGCCGATGGCGGCGATCCAGCTCCAGAGCCCGCGATCGGTGGTGATGCCAACCTGAGAGCCGATCCAGCCGCCGACCAGAGCCCCGCAGATACCCAGAGCCATCGTCCAGATCCAGTTCATCGGGTCGCGACCAGGGTGGAGCAACCGCGCCAGACCGCCAGCGACAAGGCCGAAGATAGCCCAACCAATAATGTTTCCAATCATGATCAGCACCTTTCTCGATATCTATCGACCAGGGGCCGCGATCGTGGGCTTATGGACGATCGTAGGCCCGGTTCAGGAGTTTGCCGGCGATGATTCCAACCAGTCCGGCGACGAGTGGCTTGTCAAGCCATCGAACGAGGAACGGCTTGTCGGCCATGACGCGGCGGAAGACCTCGGGGTGGTTTTGCCGCGAATACTCGGCCAGGCGGGCGACGTCATCGGCCGAGGCCTGGCCTGGGTCGGTGGTGCCGAGGCCCAGGAGCTTCTGGAGCCATGTCGGGGCCAGCCCTCGTTCGTGCAGGCTCTCCATCAGATCCTGGGCAATTTCCGCGCGTTCGTTCGGGTGCATCTTCTCGGCAGCGGCCCGGAATTGCGGCTCGATCTGGTCGCGGTCAAGCCGCTCCGGGTGGAAGGCCTCGCCGACTCCCGCCTCGACGTCCCGCCTCGGGGCGCCTGAGGAGAAGTTCTCGAAGTGCTGGAAGTGGTCGTCAGAGCCTCCCGAGCCCTGTGCCAGTTGCTCGAAGACGGCGTGCTTGTAATCCTGATTGCCCCACTGCGGCATGGTCGGAGTCCTCCACGATGTGCGAAATCAGCCATCGATCAGTGTTCCCAGGTCACCTGGCCGTTGGAGGCGAGTCGGGCGCGGCCGATCCTCTCACCGGCGGGGTCGAAGACGGTGGCGACGATCTCGCGGTTGGTGAAGGCGCGGTGCGCCCCTTCGAGCAGCGATCGGGTCAGGTCGGGGACGTCGGCCGGGCGGACCTCGCGCGTCACACCGAACCAGAGCCGGCCATGACGCTCCAGGTCGGCCTGGAGATATCGCAGGTACTTCTGCCCGTGGTCCTCAGCCCACTCGGCGAACCGACGATCCGAGGACGTACTTCCCGACCTGGCCATCGGGTCGGAGGGCGTCTCGGACCGGTTTCCGGGAGTGGGAGATGCGCCCGCCGAATCATGCACAACCTCGTATCGCACTTCTCCGTCATGCGTGACCCGAGCCCGAAGAATTGGCTCGCCCTGCGGGTCGTAGATCGAGAGCGTGAACGGCCGGCCGGGGAAGTCCTTGCGGACGCCAGAGAGGATGCTCTTCGTCAGCGGAAGGGTGTCGTCGGGGGCGGTCGATTGGCCAAGCTGGACTCGAAGCTTCCCCGCTCGCTCGAGTCCAACGGCGGCTTGCCGGACCATCCCCCCGGAATGGTCACGGAGGAAGTCGGCGAAACGGTGATCGGCCTCGGTCTCGTAGGAGTACCGTGGATGATCCTGGCGAGTGGTAGGTATCACGTCCTCACGCTGCGACGATCGCTCAACTGGAGCCGGGATCGGCGTGACCGGAACACCCGCCGAAGGTTCACTCGTCCGGGACTGGCAACCGGCCATCGCGACCAGCGCGAGGGTCCAGGTCGCGACCGTCGATGGTTTCTGGCGATCTCCCACGTTGTCCTCCGTCGATCATCCTCATTTCCAGCGGCGACTGGGCCGTCGGCATCCCTGGATTCATCCCTCTACAATCTCCTACGCAATTCTGAGGCCGGATCGCCATCGTCCGGGCAAGAATGACCCAACATCGATCTCAGTAGTATTTGCCGGCAAGTACATAAAGGGAGATGAAAAGAGTTTTGTGTTTTTTGTGGCGCCGGGTTTGCGTCCTCGAGTATGTCGGTGGCGCTGATTGGTCCGGTGGGCGAAATCGGTCAGCGACCATTGGCACCGAACGAGACGCAACCAGTACTGATACGGGAGGCTTTCATGGCTGTCACTCAACAACGTTCCACGATCGTCGGAGTCTTCGAGGATCGTCAGCAGGCCGACACGGCGGTCGCCGAACTCAGGCAGGCTGGCTTCCGCGACGAGCAGATCGGTGTCGCGATGCGGCATCAAGCCAGGACCGCGGAAACCTCCACGACCGGCCAGGACGATACCGAGATGGGCGAGGGGGCGGTCGCCGGGATGCTGACCGGGCTGGGCCTTGGCGCCCTGGCGGGGTTGGGTGTTCTCTCGGGAGTGATCCCCGTGATCGGACCAGCGATCGCGGGTGGGACACTGGGGATCATCCTGTCGAACGCCGCCGCCGGCGCGGCGGTTGCTGGCGTTGCCGGAGCGCTGATTGGCTACGGCATCCCCGAGGATGAGGCTCAATACTATGACCAGGAGTTCGAGGCTGGCCGGGCCGTCGTGACGGTCCACGCCGATGGTCGTGCCGACGAGGCCTTGACGATCCTGCGTCGCCACGGCGGGTACGATCGGAGCAACCGAGGATCGGCCACGATGGCTTCCACATCGGCGACCACAACCCCCAGGGCAAACCGTGCCGCCTCCACGACGGGCCCATCGGGTGCCGACACGATGAGTCTGAAGGAAGAGCGACTCCGGGCCGAAAAGCACTCCGTCCAGACGGGCGAGGTACGGATCGGCAAGGAGGTCCACACGGAGACCCGTCACATTGACGTCCCGGTCGAGCGAGAAGAGGTGGTCATCGAGCGAAGACCGGTCCACGGCGGGGCCTCGTCCGAGGCCGGCACGATCCAGGCGGGTGAGGAGATCCGCATCCCGGTCCGCGAGGAGCAGGTCACGGTCCATAAGGAAGCCGTCGTTACCGACGAAATCGGTGTCGGCAAGCGGGTCGTTGAGGATACGCAGCGGGTTAGCGGCCAGGTCCGCAAGGAGCAAGTGAAGGTCGAGCGTCGGGGCGAGGTGGACATCAAGGATGTGGGCCCACGCTGATCGACCTGAGCGAATGATCGGTGCACGAAACGAGCCGGCCGACATCGGGTCTCCCCGAAGCAGGCCGGCTGATTTCCGGGCCAATCTCCCCGCGCCGGGACGGCGGGGCTACTTGATGCCCAGCGACTTCTTGATGTCGGTCCAGAACCTGTCGAACTGGTTCGACTTCTTGTGGCTTTGGAGATACCTATGCACGGCCTGGCGTTCGGCCCTGGGGATCCGAACGAGCGAATGGACGGCCGTGGCATGCGGCGAGGCCGCAACCGTGGCTGGTCCACTGCTGTAGGCGAGCGGAGCCGGCGTGATCGGCTGGACCGGTAGCGGTGCGATGGTCGAACTCGGCGTCGTTGTCGAGGCCGAAGTGGTGCTGGTGCTGGTGCTCGCGTTTTGCTTGGCCCTGAGCGCGGCCAGTTCCGCCTCGAGCTTCGCCAGAACGGTCTGCGTTGAGGACGTCGAGGTCGAAACGGTCTTCGTCGAAGCGCCGCTCGATCCGGTCGTCGTCGTGGCTGGGCTTGTCGCCGCCGTGACTGGGGGGGTTGTCGTCGGCGAGGTGGTGGCCGTCGTCGTGGTGGTCGTGGTCGGTGTCGTGGTCGTGGTGGTCGTGGTCGCCTGGCTGGACGTGGTGGAGGCCGACGTCTGGCCGGTGGCAGTGGGTGACGTCGTCGATGTCGAGGAGGTTGTGCTCGTCGGCGACGGGCTCGACGTGGGCGTCGCCGTCCGATTCGGCACGTTCACCATGTAATTGACCGTGATCCGGGCCCCGTTGACGAAGGCACTCTGCTGCATGCCCACGACCTGCCTGTCCGGGGCGGAGGACGTCGTCCCCACCGACGGATCGAAGAGTGTGAACAGCGGCAGGTAGGTTCCTTCCTTAAGTCCACGACCAACGGTGAACTGGGCCGGAGAGAGGTTGCGATACCTCGCGATGGCCCCCTTGGGAATCCAGAGGAAGCTCGGCTGGAGGTACTTGATCGCCGCGAAGTTCCGCGGAGTCGAAGGTGCCAGCAGGAAGCCGTTGGAGGCCGCCCGCTGACGGTCAATGATGGCGAAAGCATTGGGCGACGGCAGCAGGATTCGACCGAGCATCTTGAACTCGTTGACGCTGATCGAGCCGTTGAGCTGTCCGTCGGCGGCGTAGTCAAAGAAGTTGAATCGCCGCTGCTGGACGCCTGGCGAGTCGGGGTTCTCATTGAAGACGGTGTTGTTGATCCCGGCCTGGACCGGCCCATAGGTGGCCGTTCCACCGAGGAGGGCTGCCATGGCTCCAGCCTCGGGCATTCCCATCGCGGCGGCGTTGTCGGTAAACGTCTGCAACTCCTGGGCCGTGATGAGCCCAGTGTGCGAGGTATCAATGTACTGCCAGTCGTGGTGCTTGTTCAGATAGTTGATGGCCTGGGTTCCCTCGATCGCCGCGATGGCGTTGCCGACCGAGACCCGGGCGTAGGACGGGTACGCCGTGCTGTTGGGGAGCTGCGCCGGCGTGGAGATCGTGTTGATGCTGTTCACGTCGGTGGCCGGAACGGCCGTCCAGGCGAGGATGCTGTTGATCCCGTCGGGATTGTTGTAGGCCGACAGGTTCTTGAAGGCGTGCGGACCAAAGTTGAGGCTCGTTGTACCAACCTTCGTGTTGAGGTAGGCGTCGGCCGTGTACCCATTGGACCGGGCGAGCCCGATCCAGTAGTTCAAGGCCGAGGAGACCATGGCGTACGATCCGGTCACGATCGCGGCCGACATCGAGGTCCCGACCTGATTGAAGGTCATCGGGTTGGAAACGAAGGCCCCGCCGGTGGTGGTACTGCCTCCGCCGACACCCGTGCTGGTTCCGGCTCCCGCTCCGCCCGCGGTCCCTCCAGTCCCGCCAGAAGCACTGCTGGCCTCGGCCGACGTGAAGGTTCGGCTGAACGTCGGCACGTTGAAGGCCGGAGCGGCAAAGTCGGTCGTGAAGTTTCGGTTCACAGAGCCCGGGATGCGGTCGACCCAGATCTGGGTGTCGCCGGCTGCGAGCAGGGTGGCATTCCCGCCCGCCCCAGTCCCGGCCCCGGTCCCGCCAGCGGCTCCTCCGGTCCCGCCCGTCCCGCCGCTGGCCGCCTGCCCGGCGATCGTGAGCAGGTTGCCGAAGAGCAGGACCGGTCCGGCCGGTTGGGGAATGACCCCGGTCGGCGTGTCGATCGGAGATGTGGAGGGCGTGAGCTTGAAGGGGAACGAGTAGACCCCGGTGACCGAGATGACTTCGTTGAAGATCGCGGGCATCGAGATGCCCTGCGTGTCGCCCGCATAGGGGTACGCGGCGCTATTGGTGACGGGGAGGTGTTCCTGGGCCAGGATGTTCGCGCTGCCAGTCGCTCCACCGGCACCACCCACTCCTCCGCCAGCTCCGCCGCCAATCCCACCCGCTCCGCCGCCAATCCCACCCGCTCCGCTACCGATCCCACCACCGATCCCGCCGAGCGAGATCGGAGGCCCGGAGAGCAGCGGTGCACCGAACTGGCCGGTCGCCGCGATGCTCGCGATCCCCTCCTTACGAAGCTTGTGATACTGGTTCTTGAGGGCCACAACAACTTGCGGAAACTGTTTGTAAGCCTCAGCCTCAGTCTTGAAGGTATTCGGGGTGCCGAAGGCGTTGACAGCGGCAATCACACGAGACACCTGACTGGGACGGAGCGGATCATTCACGAACGGGTGCTGGATGAGGTACTGGAGGCCATTGTAAAGAGTGTCGGACGAGGCCCCGCCGTCGTTAGCAGTGAGGATCCCGGTGCCTGAGCCCGTCCCACCGCCGATCCCACCCGCTCCACCGCCGATCCCACCTGCTCCACCACCGATTCCGCCGAGGGCCCCACCGGAGATACCGACGAAAACGCTCGCCGGCGCCGCGAA
>DAHZZC010000188.1 GCA_027435495.1 Planctomycetales bacterium | reverse complement strand
CGCCGTGATGCTCTCGGGCGAGACGGCCATCGGAGCCTACCCGGTCGAGGCGGTCGCGGTGATGAGCGAGGTCGCCGCCGAGGCCGAGACCTACCTCTTCTCGCAGGATGGGAAGAGCGAGCAGGGGGCGAGCGTCTGGGGGCTAGCTGGGATGCCTGCCGGGCGGTGGTACACTGCCGACAGTCCCTCGCACATCGCCCGAGCGGGGAAGGTCCGGCCGGTCACAGAATGCGTCGTCGAGGCCGCGAGTCTGATCTCCCGGCGGCTCCAGGCCGCGATGCTCGCCGTTTCGACGAAGTCGGGCCGGACCGCGCTGGCGATTTCCAAGCACCGGAATCCGACGCCGACCCTGGCCCTGGCCCACGATGCCCACACGGCCCGTGCCATGGCGTTGTTCTGGGGCGTTACTCCGCTGCCGATGCCCGACCTCCCCGAGCGCGCCCAGCGCCGGGCGGCGATTATCGAGTGGTGCAAGACCCGGGGCATGATCGAGGTCGGCGACCGGATCGTCGTCCTCCGAGGTGCTGGCCCCTCCGACCCCTCGCACAACGAGCTGGTCGTTCACGAGGTCACCTGATTCCCAGGGCCGATGGCGGAGCCCGGTCGCAACTTTTACGGGCTCGCCACGGTCGGATGCGGATCGAGCCGGTCGTGGACGATCTGCGACCACCTTTGCGCCGGGTCGAAGCCCGGCGCGTTGTCGTGGTCATGGCACCGGGCGCAGAGGCGGCCTCGAGCCCGGTCGTCGCCGATCGCCATGACCTTTTGGAGCGGCCGATCGTCGGGTTTCTCGACGTGGCGAGAGCCCGGCCCGTGGCAGTTTTCACACTGGTTTCCGGCGAGCTGGGGGGTGGCTTCTCGCGACCGCCAGCCCGAGGAAACCCCAAAACCGGTGGTGTGGCAGGCGACGCAATCGGGGTCGAAGACCACGTCGGGTCTGGGGTCGCGAAGGATCGATTCGAAAGCCCGGGCGTGCGGCGTCGCGGCCCATCGTTCGTAAGTCTTCGGGTGGCAGGATCGGCAAGTCAGGGCCCCGACGTAGTTCGCTCCCCCCGGCGCCGGGTGTTGAGGGGCCTCCTCGACCAGGCGTGCCGACCTGAGCGCTGCTCGATAGGCGTCCGGAATGCGCTCCTTGATGGAGCCTGGGCCGTCGTACCGGTCGTCGAGCGTGAGCAGTCGATAGCGTGGCCGGTGTTCCGGGGCGTCCCCGAAGGCAAAGGCGCCGACGTACATTCCCTTGCGGCCGACGCTGACCAGTGTCGTCCGGCCGTCGTTGAGGAATTCCGGGCGTCGAGTCCGCGGGGTCTCGCCTTCGGAGGTTGCCACGACGATTTCGAAACCCGGGAACGCCGAGGCGAGCCGGGCGGCCAGATCGGGGGGCCCCTGGACCATCAGGACCTGAAAGTCGGATCGGGATTCGAGGTCCGCCAGGACGGCAGGAAGGGAGTCGTCGGGCGACTGGATGGTCGGAAGGTGAGGGCGAACGTCGGGACTGACCGCCGCCATCGCGGCCGGGTCGACCACGGCGGTGAGACCCAGGCGGATCGGACCCGCCTGGACGATCCGAGACGGCCGGACGATGGAACGATGCGTCTCGGCCGGTTGGACATTCGTCGCGACCAGCTTTGTCTCGGGTCCGAGCCGGTCGCGGAAAATCTCCAGCGCCCGGCCGGCGCCGAGCTTGAGGTCGTCGGGAGCGATCGCGATCGCATCGTATCGCAGGATTGCAAGGGCCTCGGCGGCGAACCGGAACCGGATCGCCGCGTGCTCCGGCCCACCCCGAGCTGAGGCAGGGTCGTCGGCGAGCCCGCCCAGGTCGATCAAGACGGTCGGACGACCAGCGGCCCGGAGCCTCTCAACCAGATTCGAGCGGCGGAGCAGCCCGCCGGCCTGCCCTCGCGAGCATCCGCAGGGCTCGAAATGCCCCTCCTGCTGTCCGGTGACGATCAGGACCGCCACCGGATCGCCCAGATCGGCCAGGAGCTTCGATGCCGAAAGCTCTGGCCGGGCCGTCGCGCGTGCGGACGGCTCTGGATCGGCGCCACATCCCGACGCCGAGACGATCATCGCCGCCGCGATCGCCCGACCCAACGCCCGGATTCGTCCGCCGTGATTTTTGCGCATTCGAGCTCCTCCGTAAGGCCCGCGTCCCCGGGAGGAGCCGTGGCGAGTCGCGAGCGACTCCCCCATCGTCCACCACGATAAAACCCGGTCCCGCCCCGCGGTCGGGACGGCACCGGGCTTCTCAGTGGGACAGGTCAATAACCATCCGACGTGACGACCTCTCCGCCGGCGCGGGTGGTCAGAGCCTGATAGGTCGGCAGTGCGACGCGGCCCACGACCGAATACGGGGGCTGACCGCCGGGGCCGGTCCCGACGATCGGAGCGGGGAAGGATCCGCTCGGGGGCGACCACGACGCGACCGAGCTCTTGATGAACTTCACCGAGCCATCGGCGAAGCCGAAGTTGGCACCGCCAGGGTGGAAGCTCGACGCCGAGATCGGGAACATGTACCCGTCGTCGACGTTCTTGAGTACCGGGTTAATACCGAACTGTGCGATAAACATTGTGTCGCCATAATTCGCGGAAGTCCACCAGTGCCAGCAGATCAGGTCAGCCTGATTCATCTTCCCGTAGGCGAATTCACCGGTCATGATCGTGTTGCTCGTTCCGTCGGTGATGCTCGCGATTGTCACCTTCTGGAACTGGATGATGATCCCGAACTGGTTGGAAATCTGATTCTGAAGCAACGATGCCGCCGACCCCGTACTGTTGAGATTCGCCGAGTACGGCACAGCCTGCCAAAGTCCGGCACAGCCGGGATACGAAGAGAATCGCATGAATACATGCTGTCCGGGGCACCACCCGCTGAAATCGCCCGGCCCGTAAGTGTCGAGCGACTGCGAGACAAGTGGATCGCTGGGGCACCACATCCAGGAATTTCCGACATTCTGGATTGTGGAATTAAAGCATGTATTGATGTGTAGTGAGGTGTTGATGGAGTTCCAGAGCGCGGTCCCTTCGAGGTACGGGAGGATCGCGACGAGGTAACTGTGGCTAGAGCTGAGCCCGTTCGGGACCCCGGAAGTGTCGTAGATCATGCTCTCCGAGGCGCCGGGGGGAAGGCAGCCGTTGGAGCTCTCGTAGTTCATGCAGGCCAGGCCGATTTGCTTGTGATTGTTGATGCACTGGGCGCGGCGAGCGGCCTCGCGCGCGGCCTGGACGGCCGGGAGTAAAAGCGCGATCAGGACGGCGATGATCGCAATGACAACCAGGAGTTCGATCAACGTGAAGCCGGCGCGCGCGGCCGGCGTGACAGTCTTGGGCCTTGGTTTCAACATGGTTTTCCTCGTGTGACGGATCGATCTCGACGTGGGTGACCGGATTGGGCCGGGCGGATGGGATTAAGAACCGATACCGGGCCCTCCGGGGTACGGGTGATCTCGCGGGCGCCGGAGCCTGGGGAACCGATGGCCCCCTGGATCGGTGGTTGCGATCCGGAGGGGCCTGCGCGGACGAACCGTGGCCCTATCGGCCCCTGGGGCTCCTGGCGTTCTTCACGGCGTGGGGCACCTGGATGGCGTCCTTCTTGGGGGACCCCTTGATCGGCGGCATCGATCCCACCTCGGGATCGCTACAGCCCCCGGCGCCCAGCGGGCTGGTGACGAGCACAAGCAACAGCAACCACCGAACGATCAACTTCATACCACCTCCTGGCTCTTCGGCACCTGGAGAGGGAAAACGGCCAGCCGCCAACGTGGCGTGGCCGGGACGGCCTCGTATCAGAAAGCAGAAGCAGTCGGATCGTGGAGGTCCGAAACGATTCTCTCGGTCCGGGTCGGGATCGGGGTGCCAGGGTTGTGAAGGCCCCGGGAATCGAATGAAATTGACCTCACGAAGAGATCAAACGCGCGTCAAACATAAGCCGAACCATTGTTCAACGATTCTTCCTTTAATCGGCAACTTAACGCTTTCCACTTGAACTCGCAAGCCTCCACTCGATGATTTCATCCCAGTCATTGAAAACCACCATCTTCGATGGATGGAGTGGGCGGTGTTTTAGGGGTGATCCGACCGGACCTTGCGACCTGGCGGCCTTCCTGGATGATTCCGGGCCCGAACTTCGATAGGATCAGGTAGATTACCGGCGAGCGAGGAGGGTTTGGATATGATGAGCGCACCAGGTCCGGAGAGCCGGCTCACTCCCGGCCGGCTCTTCCGGTGGACGGCCGTCCTGGCGCCGATCGTTCTGCTGGCGATCGTCGCTGTCGTCTGGATCGAGTCGGTCGTCCCGGGAGTGGCGTACTGGCGGGCCGCCGTGGGCTTTCTGGTCGGGCTGGAGATTGCCTACGTACTTGCGGCGGGCGTCTCCTTCCCCGTCGCCCTGGGTCTGGCGATCCTGCTGGCGCGCACTCCGAGGGGCTGGCCCTCGCGTCGGACGATCGCCCGTGGGCTACTGTTTTGCGGTTCGCTTGCCGTTTCGATCGCGATGGCGGAGACCGCGGCGGCGATCCGGTTGGCCCTCTCGCCGGGTGACCCTGTGGCAAGACCGCCCGACCCGTACCAGCAGGCGTACGAGATGCCGGGCCAGGCCGCCGACGTTTCCCTGCGTACGGAGTTTCCCGATCAGCCTGGCGATCGGACGATCGAGATCGCCGTACTGGGGGGCTCCAGCGCCGAGGGCGTTCCTTATAACTTCTGGGTTTCGATCGGCGAGATCGTCGCCTGGCGGCTTCGAGAGATCTTCCCCGATCGGCCGGTTCGGCTCCAGGTGCTGGCGACGTCGGGCGATTCGCTGGCCTCGCAACACAGGCGGCTCGCCGATTTCCTGGCCCGCCGCCCCGATCTGATGATCGTCTACAGCGGCCACAACGAGTTTTCGTCTC
>DAHZZC010000187.1 GCA_027435495.1 Planctomycetales bacterium | reverse complement strand
GTACTTCCCCGGCGCCGTCTGAACCAGCTCGATCGACGAGCGCTTCAGGTCGGGGCTAACGACGTTCCCCTGCACCTGGAGGAAGTTCAGGAAGTTGTTCTCCTTGTCGAGTGCATCGACCACGACCTTGATCCGCCCTTCCTCCCGCCGCACGGACAGCGTGAGGTTGCCCCGGTCCACCGGCCGCATCGACCAGCGCACCACCTGCGACCAGAACGCCGCGTAGCTCGACCAGTCGGGCCAGGCCTTCGCCCACCGCCGGCCGGCGTCGCTGGTGAAGGCGACCGACCGGCCCAGGCCGTACGTCCAGTGGGCCAGCAGCGGGTTCGTCTGTCCGGCCGGCAGTGGCGAGACCAGCGGGATCTCGACCAGTTCGTTCTCCTTCGGCGAGGTCAGCACCAGCCCGGTGATCCCCGGCAGTTGCTCCGGAAGGCCGCGGATCGTCTCGGTGATCGGGTAATTGATCCGGGGCGCCCAGGCCGGCGTCTGCTCGAAAATCAAGGGGCGCGAGATCGACCGCGCCTCCTTCTGGTAGATCCTCGGCAGCGCGCGCGGGTTGGTGACGTTGTAAAACCGCCCCTTGGTCCGACGGGCGAGGTTTTGCATCACGCCCATCGCACCCGGATCGTTGCCGTGCGCGGCGGTCAGTACGGTCGTCACGGTGATCTTGCTCGCGGCAAGCTGGCTGATCACCCGCTGGCTCGGGGGCGTTGGGTCGCCGTCGGAGATAATGACGATGTGCTTGCTCATCGCGTCCTTCACCGCGTTGAGCCCCTTCATCGACATCTGGAGCGAGGGGTCGAAGTCGGGCATGTCGCCGGGCGTCATCACGTCGATGGCGCGGAGCATCGTGCTCCGACCCGAGCCGATCGGCCGGAGGCTGAACAACCACGCCTCCTGACCCTGCCAGTGGATCATCCCGGCGTAGTCGTAGCTGGAGAGCGAGCTGATCGCCGCCTTGGCGACCACTTTTTGCCAGTAGTTCCCCTCGGCGATCTCGCTGGCGTGCATGATCAGGACCATCGCCCCGATCCCCTGTACCTTCAGCGCCTTGATCTGCATGTCGACGGGCAGCGCCTTCTCGACCGGCGTGTTCATCCACCCGCCGGCGCCGAAGCTGTCCGGCCCGCCGATCATCACCAGCCCTGCGCCCATGTCGTGGGTGTTGGTCGCGAGCAATTCGTGCTGGCTCTCGGTGAACGCCTCCTTGGGGACGTTCGCCAGGATCACGGCATCGTACGGCTGCAACTGGGCGAGGTCGGTGGGCAGGGTATCGCCGCCGGTCCCGGTCGAGCCGTCGATTCTTGGCCCGACCATCACCTTGACCTCGATCTCCTTCTCGCGGAGCGCCTTGACCAGCTCGGCGTGGTCGCCGCCGGTCCCCTCGATCAGGAGAACCTGTGCCTTGCCCCGGGCGTGGGTGAACCCCTCGGCCCGGTTGTTGATGGCGCGCTTGTCGCCACTCCCCTGCTCCGGGATGAACTCGGCCGAGAACGTGTAAAAGTTCGGCTCCGTGATAAGCTGCTTGAGCGTCATCACGTTCACGCCGCGGACCAGCTCGACGGGCGCCGGCTGCTCGTTGCCGACGGCTGGGGCGCGGGCGCCGTCGGCTTTCTGGAAGATCTGCAAGGTCCCGCGGGTCGGCTCGCTGGCCCGGATCACGACGTCGATGTTGACCCGCTCCCCCTTCTTGACGTCAGGCGGGATGGAGACCTTCTCGACCAGGACCTCACTGTCGTAGAAATACTCGGTCGGCAGGACGTCCACCTGCACGCCGAGCGCCCGGGCGGCGAGCGCCTGCTGGAGGAGGTTGCCGCGGTTCTCGTTGCCATCGGAGAGGACCACGATCCGACGCGCCGTGTCCTCAGGGAAGGTTGCCAGCGCAAGTTTCACGGCGGCGCCCAGATCGGTATTTTCGCGGTCGATCCGGTTCTCGAGGTCCATCGTGTTCAGGTCGTCGGGCTGCGGCGGGACCTGCACGCTGGGCTCCCGGCCGAAGACGATCGCGCCGGCCAGGTCGTCGCGCCGGCGCTTTTTGGAGGCCTCGCGCACGTACCCGATGGCCGCCCGCTTGCTATCGTTCGGGATGCTGTTCGAATCGTCGATCAGGAACATCGTCGTCAGGCGGTCGGTGACGCGGACCGTCTGCACCCGAGCCAGCGCCAGGACGATCATCGTGATGACGGCGGCGCGCAGACTGATCGCCAGCGCCCGGCGGACCGGCCCGAGACCGGCGAGGCTCCGGTAGCTGGTCCAGACCAGCGGCGGAAGGATCGCCGGGATCAGGAGCAACCACCAGGGATTGCCGACCGCGATCGACCACGGCCCTATCGACATCGCCCGGCCTCCCCCGCCTACAGATGAAAACGCTGAACCCGGTGGTTATTCGAATCGATCACCGAAACGGCCCCCTCACGGTCGACGGCCAACGCATACGGGTTATAGAGCTGCCCGTCGCCGCGCCCGGGGTGGCCCCAGGTGCCGAGCGGCTCGCCGTCGAGCGAAAACTTCTGAACGCGATGGTTGCCGTACTCGCAGACGTAGAGGCAATGGTCCGGGCCGATCGCCAGATCGTAAGGATAATTCATCTCGCCGGGGGCATCGCCTCGCCTCCCCCACGAGTTCAGCAGTTTCCCCTGCGTGTCGAAGACCTGGATGCGGTGGTTGCAACTGTCGGCGACGAACAGGCGGTCGTTCTCGTCGATCGCGAGGGCGCGCGGCCGGAGAAACTCGCCGAGCTCGTAACCGTGACCGCCCCACTGCCGGAGCCAGCCGCCCTCGGGCGAGAAGACCTGAATTCGGTCGTTCTCGCCGTACTCGGCGACGTAAAAATTCCCGGCGCGGTCGATGACGACGTCGGTCGGATAACCGAACCGGCCGGGGGTCGTCCCCTGCACGCCATCGCCGATCTGGAACATGAGCTTGCCTTCATGCGAATAGACCAGCACACGATAAAAATGGGTATCGGCGACCAGAAGTCGGCCGTACCGGTCGATCGTGAGTCCGCTCGGTCCGTCGACGTTGAAGTCGGGCGTCCGCCAGCACTGGAGAAACCGGCCGTCCCGATCGAAGACCTGGATGCGATCGGTGAGATCCGCGAGGTACAGATGATCGTCGGAGTCGAACGCCGCGGTCCTCGGCTTCTGCAAATGTCCGGGCTTGATCCCGTGGAGGCCCCAGACCCGTTCCGGCGATGACCGCGAGGGAAGGTCGCACCCGGCCGCGAGGGCGAGGAGCATCCCCGCGACCAGCCGACGGCCGATCCGATCCACCCCAAATGTCACCCCCGCTGCGACTCTCACCGAAGTTGATCCCCCGGCCTCGATCGCGACCCTGGACGCCGCCCCGCGATCTCGTAGACTCTAATCGGACGCCGGCCTCGGACGCAAGTCATAGGCCGGCGCTCGGGGCGGAATCTCCGGGACGATCGCGGGGAGGCGGGAGCGATGGCCGAGTGGGTCGCGGTCTGTCGGCTGGACGAGATCAAGGAGGGGCGCGGGGTCTCTCGCGAGGCGGCGGGGCTGCGCCTGGCGATCTTCCGGGAGGCCGGCGGGGGGGTGGTGGCGCTCTCGGGCCGGTGCCCGCACGCGAACGGGCCCCTCGGTCTCGGCTGGATCGAGGAGGGCGAGGTCGTCTGCCCGCTGCACCGGTGGCGGTTCCGCCTCTCCGACGGTCGATGCACGACCGTCCGCGGGAACTCGGTCCACCGCTTCCGCGCCGAGGTCCGTGGCGAGGAAGTCTGGGTCCAGGTCTGAGCCGATCGGAACCCGATTGGCCGATCCGGGAAACACCCAGGGCCTTCCGGGCACGCGTCGCCGGATCATCGGTCATGACCCCGGCCGCGGGGCCTTATCAAGACCCCGGATCGATGACGTCCTTCCAGCGCCGGGGGAAGACGGACCATGCGGCCTGATACGTCTCTTCCAGCGGAATCTTCACCCATCGGCCGGGTTGCAGGAAGAGCGGCATGTCGGGCAGCGGATCGCCCACGGCGACCGGCTCCACATAGGCTCGGAACGCCAGATCGTATTCGTAGGAGACCACGGTCATCGGCTTGTCGGACGGCGCGGCGTAGCGCCGGCCGGTGAGATAGTCCCAGATCGCGCCGTGGATGCCTTCGGGATCGTTGGGGCCAGGTGACTGGATATCGATGATGAGCTGGTGGATTCCCCGTTCGAGAAACTTCGAAATCTTCTGAACGAACGTGTCGAGCGCCGCGCGTGTGGACTTGTTGCCCCACGAGACGATCTCGGTCATCGCCACGATCCGATCGTCGCTGGCGTGCCGGATGACCACGCTGTTCTGCTTGCGACGATAGGCCTCCGTGTCGGACTCTTCGTAGATCCGGACCTGCGGTCGGGCCACGAGCAGGCCGCCGCCATCGTCGTCCGGCGGCACGGAGTCCCCTCGACCGTTCTCCTCGCCCTCGGAAGGGCCGGCATGCAGGGTCAGGACGTCGGGCTCGTCCCCGGCGGCGCGCTGCTCGCCCATCGCGTAGTATCGTCGCGGCAGGAGGCCACCGTTCAGGGCGTTGCAGATCGAGGTGATCCACAGCATGTGGAAGTAGTGGAAGATGCCCGCATCGACTCGGTCCCAATCATGGAATGGCATGATGCCTCCCTCAAAGTCGGTGGGCCTGCGTGGCCGCTTCCCGGATCCGGGCGCGGCGGGCGACCTCCTCGTAGAGCCTCGTATATTCTCGGGCGCTTCGGTCCCACGACCAGTCCTGTTTCATCCCGGTCTGCATCAGGTTGAGCCAGGCCGTGCGGTCGGGCCAGAGGGCCAGAGCGCGCTCGATCGCCTGCCAGAGCGCTGAGGCCGTCGGATCGGCGAAGGCGAAGCCGGTCGCCGTCCCCTCGGAGAGGGCGCGCGGGGTCGCGTCGACCACCGTGTCGGCCAGTCCGCCCGTCGACCGGACGATCGGAATGGTTCCGTGCGCCAGGCTGTAAAGCTGGCTGAGCCCGCAGGGCTCGTAGAGGCTTGGCATCAGGAAAAGATCGGCGCCGGCCTCGATCCGGTGGGCCATGGCGTCGTCGAAGGTGAGAAAGACCGTACATCGGCCCGGGTGTCGGCGTGCCAGATCCTCCAGCATCGCCTGATATTTCGGATGACCGGCGCCCAGGACGACGAGCTGGACGTCGTGGTCGAGCAGGCGGTCGGCGACCTCGGCGAGCAGATCCCACCCTTTTTGCGGGTCGAGCCGGCCGACCTGCGCAAAAAGCGGGACCTCGGGCCGCCGGTCGAGCCCGGCGAGTTCCTGGAGCCTCGCCTTGCAGAGCGCCTTCCCCTCGACCACCGTGGCGGTGTCGTACTGTCGGGCGATCATCGGCTCGTTGGCCGGGCGCCAGGCGTCGGGGTCGATCCCGTTGAGGATGCCGTAGAGGTCTGCCTGGCGATCGCGGAAGAGGCCGTCGAGCCCCTGGCCGTACTCGGGCGAGAGGATCTCTCGGGCGTACGTCGGACTCACCGTGCTGAGGACGTCCGCAAAGACCAGCCCCGCCTTCAGGAAGCAGAGTTTGCCGTGAAACTCGAGCTGCCGCCAGTTGAAGAGACCGGCGTCGAGCCCGGTCAGGCCCATGTCCCAGTGCCAGAACAGTCCCTGATAGGCCAGGTTATGGACCGTGATCAACGTCCCGGCCCCGGCGAAGGCCGGATCGTCGGCGTGGAGTGTCCGGAGATAGGCGGGGATCAGCCCCGACTGCCAGTCGTTGCCATGCACGACGTCGGGCCGGAGCCCCAACCCCCGGATCGTCTCGATCACGCCCCGAGCGAAAAAGATAAACCGGGCGCCGTTGTCGTCGTAGTCGGAGCCGCCCTCGCCGTAAAGGCCGGCGCGGTCGAAGTATTCGGGCTGGTCGATCAGGTAGGCGGCGACATTGGAATCGGGCAATTTCGAACGCAGGACCCGCCCCTCGACCGTCCTCGGCCCGATCGGAATCCGGAAGTCGATCCCGATATCCTCCAGCTCGACGCCGGCCTGCCGGGCGCTCCGGTAACACGGCAGGAAGAGCGAAACGCAGTGCCCCTGCGCCTGGAGAGCCCTCGGCAAGGCGCCCGCGACGTCGGCCAGACCGCCTGTCTTGGCGAACGGAACCGCCTCGGAGGCCGCAAAGATCACGTCCACGGCGTGATTCCCTCCCGTCGTCGCTCCCTTGCGTCGCCGGGCCCGGGCTCCTCCCTCACGGCCCCTCAATCAATGCTTGTATTGTATCCAGATCCGAAAGGAGGGTCCAGAGTGCCCGACGGTTGATGCACGAAAACGGGCCGCCCCCGATCCCGCCGGCGCCGGCGAGACGAGGACGGCCGCTCGTTCTGCTCGTGATCCCTTCCGTTGAACTCGATCGGCCGCGGGGTCAGTTCGACATCGCGGCCTCGGTCATGCTCTGCATGTTCTGGATCGCCCGGATCTTCCGGCAAGCCTCCGAGTAGGCTCGCGTCACCTGATCGCCTTCCCAGTCGACCATCCGCCCGGGAAGATCCTGACGCTTGCCCCAGGCGTTGAGGTGCTTCAGCAATCCGTACTCGTACTTCTCGTCCTGGTCTTTGGTCCAGGCGAAGAGCGCTCGCCCGCTCCGGGGCACGTTGCCATTCTCGTCGGAGTTCCTCGGCGCCGGCGCCTCCTCGGTCGCGGCGGGCGCTGGAGCCGGCGCCGCCTCAACCTCGGCCCGGCCCTTGAGGGCCTCGCGGACGAACCGCGGGACGCCGTCCCGGTAGAGATACCGACCGACGCCGAACTTCACCGCGGCCCGCTTGAAGGCATCGGTGAATCCACTCTTGTCGTCGTCGCCGGGATCGGCCATCCCCGCGTATCCGCCGGCGTCGCTCTTGGTGAGGATCTGGCCGTCCGGCAGCCGGATCGTCAGCCGGCAAATCACCGAGTGCTCCAGCGGGACAAAGTCATCCCACCAGTTCTCCGGGCCAACCACCTCGTCGAGCCGGTTCATCACCGTCCGAGAGGTCACATAGTGCAACTGCCGGCCCGACTGCGTCCGGATCTTCACTTCCTCGGACTCAAAAGGCGCGGCGAGGGCCGCGAAAAGCTCGCGATGCTGGGTCATGATGCAACGCCCCCCGGAGGATCAAGCGGCGAGATTCAACATGGCCCAACCCGGACCACGCCCCGCCGCTACCCTCGACTGTCATCCCATACCGGGTGCAAATGGCGGCCCACACGCCCGGCGCCCCCGAACGGAAGCACGCCGAAAAGGCCACCATCCGCCCAGAAAGGCGGCCCCAACGGGCCTCTTCTGGGCGGACAGTGGAATTGTACCGGTTCTAACGGCCGATAGACAAGGGTACAGTAGCCGGATTTCTCGAAGGGTGGGGCGGGCCGGGCCGGGGGTCAAACCTTGGTCGAGAAGTTGTACTGCGAGAACAGGACGGTCATCAGGACGGTGGCGAGCATGATCGCGGCGAGCGAGATGCCCAGGAGGGCGACGTAGATATCGCTCTTGGGCGACTGGATCGCCACCCTGCGCTGAGCCGCGGCGGCGGCGGCACCGCCACGGGTGGAGGCGCTAGAACCGCGGGATGATGCTAGACGAGACAATGTCGCCCTCCTTAATCTTCTTGCCCTGGACCGTGCTTCCCATGACCCTCACGACGGACTGGTCGGGGTCCACGCGGACGACCTGGACCCGCCCGAGGTACTCGGCGCGGGGCTTGGTGCGGTAGAGGAACAGCGTATGGCCGACAACGAGGCCGTCGTCGGAGCCGATGCTGATCTCGAACATCTTGTTGGTCGGGTCGCTCCGGGTGATCTCGCCGGTGACCTGCGGCGGGGCCTCGATCCCCTTGATCTGGGCGATATCGGTGGAGAGCCCGTTCTGTTGCAAGAGCGAGGTGTACTTGGCGACCCGCTCGCGCAGGTCGGTATTATTCTTGGTCGCGGTGTCGAGCATCCGCTCCAGCTCTCGGATCTTGTCGTTGAGCTCGGCCTGGCGGAGCGAATATTCATTGGCCTGCTTCTCAACGGCCGACTTCTGCTCGCGGAGGAGCGTCGTCTCTTTCCGCCGCGCGTCGACCTCTTCCAGCGCCGACTTGGCACTCTGGGTCGCGACCGCGAGGTCCTTCCGGACCGCCTCGATCTGCGCCAGGTCGCGCTTGTTCTGCTCGTCCAGCGTCTGGATCTTGCTGTTCAGCGTCTTTGTCTGCTGCTGCGCGGCGGCCTGCGCGTCCTCCAGGTCCTTCTTCGCCTGCGCCAGCTTCCCTTGCTCGGTCTGGAGCTGCCCCTGGATCTTCTTGACCTCGGCATCCTTCTTCGCCGTGGCATCCTTCCAGTTCTTCGAGGTCACGAAGACCATCGTGGAGACGCCCAGGAAGATCAAGGAGAAGGCCATGATGACCAGCACGAGGATCTTGCCAACTTGGGTCATGGTCCCATCCCACCAATCAGGAATTGACGGCCGGCCGACCATCCTCGCGACGCAGTCGTCGCGAGCCGAAAACGGATGGGGCTTGGACCGTGGGTGCTTCTGGAGAGGACGAGTGGACGCCGCGGCCCGCCGCCCCGGCGATCCGACCGGCGAACACCATCCATCCTAAGATTAGACGTCGCGAGCCGGCCATCCGTTCGCCGGCGGCGCAAGAGGACTCGGACCGGGCCCGATGAACTCCCGCCGCCGGTCCCAACAGGACCAAATCTAACCCACACTCGGCATCCGGGCAAGGAAAGTGACCGGGAGAGTTGGGGCAATCTGGTCGGAGTTGGTGTGGGGATGGTCTTGAGGGCTCCCCACCATACAATCCACACGCCCATCCAATCTCATCGGCGATCGTCGGTCGAGGGGCTCGAAATCGCGGCTCCCGGCCGTCCTCTGGGCCAGTCAGAGCGATTCGGAACCTGCCCCTTCTCCGGCCTCTCCTCGCTTCCTGACCGGCCTCGCTCATGTACTTGACAGGCGTTCGAAAGGCTTCCTACACTCCGGAATGGGTGAGATGATTAGCGATCCCCATCGATCACATCCTCAGAAATCATAACGTTAGAATTTTTCGAATATCTCGGTCCCATCGTTGTCCCATCGTTGAGATCGGATCGGACTCCCGAGCGGGAAACCACCCACACCATCGCATCGTGAAGAGGCGAGGAAGAGGCTCGGACCATGCGCTCACCGATCGAGACGCTCACGCCTTATGTTCCGGCGATGGTGCTTCAACGGCTCTCGGCTGGGCCGGGCGATCCGGAGGTGGCGCGGTCGGAGGCGTCGGTGCTCTTCGCGGACATCTCGGGGTTCTCGAAACTGACCGAGCGCCTGGCCGCGATGGGTCCGACGGGACTGGAGGAGCTTTCGGGAGCGCTCAACGCCTATTTTGACCGGCTGATCGAGGCGATTGCGTCGCACGGGGGCGATGTGGTGAAGATGGCTGGCGATGCTCTGATTGCGGTCTGGGTCGTGCCGCCGGGTGAGAGCCTGGCGGCCTCCACGTTGCGGGCCTCGCGATGCGGTCTGATTCTCCAGGAGACGCTTCAGAATTACCAGGTCGCTGAGGGAATCCGGCTCAGCTCCAAGATGGGGATCGGCGCGGGTGAGGTGGCCTCGATGTTCGTCCGCGGCGAGCAGGGGCGGTTGGAGGTGCTGGTGACCGGTCCGCCGCTGGTGCAGATGGGTCTGGCCGAGAAACGGGCGAGGCCGGGCGATGTCGTCCTCTCGGCCGAGGCCTGGGCGCTCATCCGCGAGTGGTCATCGGGCGAGCCGCTCGATGAGGGGTTCGTCCGACTGGAGCAAACGCGCGCGATCGCTCCCCGGGCGCTCGAATCGACCCGGCCCGCGCCCGAACGGGAGCCGGAGATCCAGGCGCTGGTCCCGGCCGCGATCCGGGACCGCATCGACGCCGGGCAGACCGCCTGGCTGACCGAGCTGCGCCGGATCACGGTGATCTTCATCAACCTGCCGCCCATCGACCTGAATCGGCCCGAGGCCCCGGAGCGGGTGCGGAGAATCTTCTCGGCGATCCAGTCGGCCCTCGATCGATGCGAGGGGAGCCTGAACAAGGTGAGCGTCGACGAAAAGGGGACGATGGTGATCGCGGCGATGGGTCTGCCGCCGCAATCGCACCGCGACGACCCCCGCCGTGGCGTCCGGGCCGCCCGGACGATCCACCAGGAGCTGAAATCGATCGGCGTCGCGTGCTCGAT
>DAHZZC010000186.1 GCA_027435495.1 Planctomycetales bacterium | reverse complement strand
GAGCCGAGGTGAAGAGGAAGGGGCAGCGGGAAGTGCTGGCGACGTTAGCGATCGAGCGGCAACTCGTTCTTGCCCACCGCGAAGCGGTTTAGTTCAACACTCTGGATCACCGAGCAGTTCTACGGCTACATCGGAGAGATCTCGAGCTCCGGGGCTTCCATCGGGCAATTCAAGGTCCCGGGGAACAATCCTTCGCCCAGTTCGATCACGGTCGACTCGTCGGGTAATCTCTGGTTCAGCGAAACCGGGAATGATGCCCAGATCGGTGAACTGAATCCCACAACCGGCCAGTTCACAATGTACAACCTGCCCACCGGCGCAAAAACGGCCGGGATCACAGTGGGCCCAGACGGCAATATCTGGTTCACTGACCAGGGGAACAAGGCGATCGGCGTCCTGAACATCGGTGGCGCCGGAGGAACGCCAACGACTCCTTCTCCGACTCCTTCGCCGACCTCCACCGGGACGGGGAGTGGTTCATCGACAGGGGGCGGCGGCGGGACGATCGTCGGATCGGGCGGAGGCGTGACGGTCGTGTCGACCACCCTGACGCCTCCTCCCTCGCCTGTACCGATCGCTGTCGTCCCCGAGAACGGACATGGCGGCCACAAGCGACCGATCGTCTCGCCGATTCACAATCGCCCGCATCGAAAGCCCCACCTGGGCCGTCGCCCGGTCAAGGCCACGCACAAGCATCCCAAGGTTCAGCATCTCCCGTTCCACGCTCCGACGAAGACTCTGCCGTCGAGTCTTCGGCACCATGGACTCGTGGTGATCGGGACGTTCGCCGATCTGGCCCGACCTCGCGGCTGATCGACGTCGGGCCGGCGATCGACCTGGGTTGCCGGCCCGTCAGACCCCGCGCGCGGAAGGGTCCCAGAGGATCTTGTGCTACTGAAGCTGGAGCCGGATCGGCAGGCGTGATTCGAGGATCCATTCAGCCAGCTCGGTTGGGCTGACCGATCCGAACGCCGCGCTGAAATGGACCGGACACCGGCGATGCAACTCGCGCTCGCGGATGATCGCGGCAGCCCAGTCGAAATCGCGGCGGTCGCAGACGACCACCTTCACCTCGTCAATAGCCCGGAGCCGGTCGAGGTTGGACCAGACGTTGGCTCCGGCTTCACCCGAGCCCGGCGTCTTGATGTCGAGGATGATCCGGACCCTCGCATCCACCGGCGCGGTGTCGACGCCGCCGCTGGTCTCCAGCAAAACCGTCTTTCCGGCGTCGGCCAGCCGGGACATCAGCGGGTGAACTTCCGGCTGGAGGAGTGGCTCGCCGCCGGTGAGCTCGACGAGGTCGTCCTCTAGCTCCATCGCCCGATGGAAAATCGCGTCGAGCTCGAGTACCTCGCCCTGCGTGAAGGCATGAGGGGTATCGCAATATCCGCAGCGCAGGTGGCAGGTGGTCAGGCGGATGAAGACACAGGGGAGCCCGGCGAAGGTGCTCTCTCCCTGGAGGCTCCGATAGATCTCGTGGACGAGGAGTGTCCCGGGCGGCTTTCCGTCGAGCGGCCGGAGCCGGCGATGATGCACGGCCTTCATCGAATCCAACGGACCGTGACCGGTCGTCGGGGCGAGGGGATCGTCGGCGTTCGCTGGCGAGACGGTTCCGGAAGACATGGCCCTGCCCGATCGTGGAGCGGTCAACCTTGAAGGCGGATCGTCCCAATCATACGGGTGGAGGCTCGATTCGGACAGAGCCGGACAGGGTCTCCGGTCTCCAGGAAGCAGGTCAGGCCAGTCGACGACGGTGGCAGGCGACGGTGTAGCTGGCCTCCAGGTCGAGAGGCAGGGCGCTCTCGGCGTTCAGGGCGAGCGGGAGCGTGGGGAGCATCTGGCCGACCTCCAGCGGGGACGGCCAGATTTCGACCCGCGACTCCCCTTCGCGGACGATCGGCCGATAGGCGATCGCGTACAGCGAGGCCCCCTCGGGCAGCCCGGAAGATCCCGTCTCGCCGAGGGCCTGGAGGATCTCGTCGTGCAGGTTTGCCCTCCGACTGGTCACGATGTCGATGATGACCAGGCCGACGCCCTGCCCCAGCAGACCGGCGCACTTCGTCGCGAAGGCTCGGCGGTGCGACTCGCGATCCTTGTTCGCCGGGCTCACCAACTCGATCGCCGCGACCAGCCTCATTCCGCCCTCGTTCGCGAAGACCCGGACCTCGAACGCGTCCGGAAACGCCGACGGGATCACCAGCGTCGGCGCGGGCGGTGCCCAGGCCGGCGCCTCGATCGTCGACGTCCCGGCCGATCGCCCCGGGCCTGGCGGCGGATCGGCGAACGTTGCCACGTCGATCTCGATCGACGGCCCGAGCTGCGCGTGCTCCTCGGCGAAGTAGCCCTCGGGAAGCATCGTCTCGTTCAGGACATCAGCGATCGCCCTCGCCCAGTTCACATGGAAGGATTCCCAGTGCCGGCGGGGGGCCAGCGGCGGATGGAAATGGTCCAGGAGCGGCATGGCGAGGCCCCCCCTCTTCAATTCCGGCCGACGATCCGCTCCACTCGCGCCGCCTCGGCCTTGATGAACTCGACCTCCAGGAACGGGTCGGACGAGATCCGCTGGAAGCGGACATCCCCCTTCGCGTCGATCAGGAACGTCCCGTGAAGCGGCTGGCCCTCGAAATCGTCGAAGACCCGGTATCGCTTGAAGCTGTTAAACTTTGGGTCGGCGAGCATCGGCATCGGGAACTTGACGTTCTCGGGGTTGTTTTTCAGGAGGTGGGTCGCCTCGGCGTCGTCGGTGCTGACGGCCACCGTCTCCACGCCGAGCTTCCGGAGCGACTCGTATTCCTTGCCGAAGAGCTGAAGCTGCTGCATGCAGTGGGCACACTTGTTTCCGAGGAAGAACAGGATGAGAACCTGCTTCCCCTTCTGTTCGGCGAGTGACCAGGTCTTGCCGGCGGTATCGGTGCCTGAGAGCGGCTCGGCCCGGAACGGCGTCCAGACGAGCGGGCCGAGGGTGGTCAGGTCGATTCGATGGATGGCGGCCTCATCGGAACCGCTCGTCCCGGTGGAGACGGTCGGGGCCTCGGGAGCCTTCCACGTCGGATCCGACCTCCAGGCTGCGACGATGGTCTCGAGCCTGCGGAAGACGGGCAAATCGCGGTCGGCCCATCGAGCCATTGGGATGAGCCGGGCGTACGCCTCGCGGGCTTCCTTCGTCTTGCTAACGGCCTGAAGAATCTCGACGTAGGCGGCCAGTGGAGGAACCTGCTCCGGGTTCTGGTCGACGGCCTTCTTCGCGAGACTCTCCGCGAAGCCGAAATTGCGGGCCTTCAGGTGGGCACGAGCGAGGGCTTCGCCGCGCATCCCGGTCGCCTGGGTGAACCGATCGAAGGCGGGTCCGACCTCGCCCCGGGCAAGGAACTGGTATCCTTCCAGCTCGGCCAGCGCCGGCTTCGCCGCAGTCTCCTTGAGTTTCCGGAGCGCCTCGATCTGCTGGGCGAGCTTCGCGGCGTCGCCACGTCCGGCGTGGGCGAGGCCGAGCGTGTAGGCACGCTGGACCTGTTCCAGGCCGATGCCCGACCAGTCAAGGGCGCCGTTCGCGGTTGCGTCGATCAGGTCGTCCCAGAGCTCGTAGCGGACCAGGACCTCCGACCAACGGAGCCGCCCCTGCCGCTGCGAAGAGCCGCCGTCGTTCGGGCCGTTCTTCTGCGGGTCGCGTGGCTGCTCAACCAGGTTCCGCGCCACGGCGATCGCTTCGCGGGCCCGGCCGATGTGGCTCAGGCTGGTGCAGAGCCACTGGTTGTTGTGCGCGTAATTGTGGATCTCGAATGGCATCACGCGATCGCGGGCCATGTAGGCGTGGTCGACCCGCGCCGAGCCCTCTTGCTGGTAAGCGGCGTCGGCATATCGCTTCAATCCGGTGTAGGTATGGCCGGGCATGTGCCAGGCGTGTGCGATTCCGAGGGCGGATCGAGCGTAGAGCGCCGCCGACTTCTCGGCGCGGATCGGTTTGACACCGTCCCAGAGATGAATGCGATAATGATGGGCCCCCGGATGCATTGGCTCGACCTGGAGAACCGAATCGAGGACCAGGTCGAGCGACTGCCGGCTAACGACGCCATTGCCGATCGACTGCCAGGCAATCATCGCCATCCAGGCGCGGGCGTCGATGTCGTCGGGGAAGTCCTGGACGATCGACTCGAGGCCGCGCAGGAGTTCCTGCTGGCGGTCACGCGGCTTGCCTCCAGGGCGGTGGAATGTCTCCAGCGCCTCCAGGTAGAGCTGCTCCCGGCGTGAGAGTTTCGGCGCGCCGGGCTGGTCGGCCCGCTTGCGGGCTTCGGCCAGGAAATCGCGGGCGCGCCGAGGGTTGTTGACATTCGCCATCGCCATGCCCCAGCACGCCATGGCACAGGACGGGTCCAGCCGTGCTGCCTGGCGGAACGACCTCTCCGCCTCGAAGTAAAAGAAGGAATGGAGCTGCGCCACGCCCTGATCGACGAACGCCTGGGCCTCGGCCGACCGAGTGGTCACGGGAAAATGGGCCTTACCCATGCCAGGCATGATATGGGCGGCCTGCCTGGGTCCGTCGTTGAACGGCTCGCCGTGGACGGAATGCCCCGGCGCTGGGATTGCGGCGTTGGCCTCGGTTGTTGATGGAGTAGGTCGGGTCGGCTCGTCGGCCGGGAGCCGGCATGGGGTCGAGATGAGTCCCGCCGCCAGCAATGACGCTACGAGCTGATCTATTCGAAGTCTCATGGATGGAGTCCTCCAGCCCGCCGGTTGGCGGGCATCCGGTGGCCGGATACCGTTCCGATCCGGGCGCGGCATCCCGCGGGGGAGGACCCGGACGCTGACGATCTCTCTCAAAGCTTCATTGTGGCCGAGCGGCCGGCTGAATTCGAGAGGTCTCCAGAGGTTGATCACCTTTCGGTTGGCTCGGGAGCAAGCGATGGTCGTCTCCTCGGAAGGAAGAGATTCCACGGCCCGGACGGAGTCGCCCTC
>DAHZZC010000185.1 GCA_027435495.1 Planctomycetales bacterium | reverse complement strand
CGGGCCTCGGCTGGCTTGCCGAGCGACGATTGGACCATCCCCCGTTCGCAAAGCACCATTGCGAGGAGGTCGGAGTACCTCGGGCGGTCGGGGAAATCGTTCACCAGCTTCTCGGTGATCGCGCGGGCCCGGTCGATCGAGGCGACGGCGGCCGGGAGTTCGCCCTGCTGGAACTGGACGTCGCTGAGGCACTGGTGGGCCTTCGCGAGCGAAAACCGGATCGGGACATCGTCGGGCGTCTCGGCGGCGACGGCCGCGTTGACCTCGACGGCGCGGGTGAGGGTCGACTTCGCGTCGGGGTCATGCTTGCGCGAGAGGACGTTGCCGAGGTTGTAAAGCGTTCGGGCGACCTCGCGGCGGTGCTCGGGGCGGCCGGGATAGTCCTGGGCGAGCCGTTCGACCATCGGCAGTTCGCGTCGGTAGTGGGCCTCGGCGTCGGCGAGACGGCCGGTCTGCTCCTCCAGCATGCCCAGGCTGTTGTACGACTTCGCCAGGATTTCCCGGTGGCGGGCGACTGTCGGGAACTCGGCGACCAGCTTTTCCAGCAGGCCGATGGCGCGCCGGTAGTCCCTTTCCGAGCCGTCCAGGTCGCCGAGGTCAAACTTGATCCAGCCGCGATCATCGGTCGCCAGAGCGAGCTCGTTGCGGACGACCGGGTCGGCCGACGACGCCTTCAGCGCGGCTTCCAGCGTCTCGACGGCTCGGTCATAGGCCGCCTTCGCGTCGGGCGATCGGCCATCCAGGCGAAGCAGGTCGGCCCGGCTCTTGAGTGTCTGGCCGAGGCGGAGCCGGTCGTCGGCGCGGGCGTTTGGGGCCTCGGCAAGCGGGCGCTGGACGGCCTCGGCCTGGTCGTAAAGCGGTTGGGCTTTCCCCTTGTCGGTCCCCCGGCGGACGAGCAAGTCGCCGAGAAGGGTCCAGGTGCGCGCCAGGTCCCGACGAGCCTCGATGTCGGTCGCAGCGATCGGTTCGAGCCGGGCGAGGGCGTTTCGATAGTCCTTCTCGGAGCCGTCGAGGTCGCCGAGCTTTCGACGGAAGTCGCCCATCTGCCGGAAGGCCCGGCCGTGCTCGAGCCGGATCGCGGCGGCGTCGGCCGCGCGATCGGTGAATTTCTCGTAATATTTTAGCGCGTCCTGGAGCATCGCGCGCTGGACCGGGTCGAGGCGGTCGTCGAAGGCGAGGTCGGCGCCCTGGGCGAGCAGATGGACGGCGTGCCGGGCCTGTTCGCCCTGTCGACGGGCCTCGTCGCGCTCGCCGGCGACGACGATCGTGCCGATCCCGCCGGCGATCGCCAGGATGATGAGCCCGGCCGCGGCCGAGGCCACGGCCGTTCGATGCCGGCGGGCCCAGCGCCGGGCTCGCATCGTCCAGGGCTCGACGTACGCCGAGACCGGCTCGTCGGCCAGGTAGCGCCGGACCTCCCGAGCCAGCTCGGAGGCTGTCTGGTAGCGGTCGGCCTTCTCCTTGGCAAGCGCCTTGAGGCAGATCGCCTCCAGCGCCGGGGCGATGGCCGGGACGATCTCCCGGGGCGGCGTCGGGGCCTCGCTGATCACCATCTGGATGAGCTGCGCGGTCTTCTGTGCCACGAACGGCGGCCGTCCGGCGAGGATCTCGTAGAGGATCGCGCCCAGTCCATAAATATCGGTACGCTGGTCGACCAGATCATGCCGGCCCTGCGCCTGCTCGGGGGCCATGTAGGCGGGCGTTCCGAGCAACTGGCCCTGCATCGTTCCGTCGGGTCCTGCGCCTGAATCGGGGAGCGGCCGGCCGGATCCGGTCTCGGAATGCAGGTTCACCATCGTGGCGAAGGGATCGTTCTCGGCGTCGGAAGAGGCCCCGGGATTGGAGGCAGCGGAATCGAGGCCATCGTTCGAGGGCTCGGAAGTGGTCGCCTCGTCGGGATCGAAGGCCGGGACGACGACGGCGTCGGGGATCGCGACTGAGTTCGGCGCCTGCGTCGAGAGCGGGTCGCGCCCGACCCGCTTCGCCAGGCCCCAGTCGAGGACGATCACCTCGCCGAAGTCGCCGAGGACGACGTTTTGCCCCTTGAGATCGCGGTGAATGATCCCGCGCGAATGGGCGTACGCGATCGCGTGGCAGACGCCGACGAACGGGATCAACAGGTCGTTGAGCCCGACCGAGTCGGACTCGCCGATGGAACGTTTCTTGTGGTAGGCGCGGATGGCCTCGGTGAGGGTCTTCCCGCGGACAAACCGCATGGTGTAATACGGGGAGTCGCCCTCGCCCATCTCGTAGACGGGGACGATCCCCGGATGCTCGAGCTGGGCGGTGATCTTCGCCTCATACAGGAACCGCGAGCAGACGACGGAGTTATCCGCCTGTTCGGGCCGAAGCTCCTTCAGCGCGATCTGGCGGCCGAGCGATCCATCGCGGGCGAGCCAGACACGGCCCATCCCGCCCTTCGCGTGAAGGTGAGTCAACGTGTACCGCTCGCGGGGCTCGGCCTCGCCCTGCGAGATCCGGCCGAGCAATTCGTGCCCGCCCTGGTCGGCCATCGGTGGGATCGACGGGGCGAGTGTCGCCTCATCGGCGTCCAAGGTCGGGACCGAGCCGGTGGCGGCGATGGAGGTGGCAAAGGCGGTGGTCAGACCGGCCGTGGTCGCGAGCCGGCCAAGGGCCTCGATCGATCGGGCGTCTACGGTCGCGGCAAGTGCGGCCTGAACATCCTCGCCGTGCGAGGCCATCTCCTGCGCAACGGTCGCCTCAATGGTCTCGCGCTGCTCGACGGTCATCAGCCCACGATCGACCATCATGTCGGCGAGCGGGCGCGTCGGCTCGTCGGCCCAGTCGGCGCAGGTCTCGGCCAGACCGCCGGCATCCACGGCGCCCTTCTGGAGCGCGACGACTCCGAATAGCAAGTTTCGCTCGGTGCTCATGGCCTACCCTCAAGTCGCCTCGCCCATCGCCGGACGAGAGGGAAACAGCCGTCCTGGCATCCTCGCCCGATCGATCGATTCGGATCGTTCGCCATCGCCGCCGCGACGACCGGAGACTCGCGACCCCCCGATCGTTGCCGCCCGGCCGGTCCCCGAATTCCCTCAATCGATCGCGATTCTACCGATCGAGGCCCGTCCCTGAATAGCCTCGGCGATGTGTGAACCTCGTGCATGCGAGCGCCGAATCCGATACGCCGACCGCCCGACGTCGTGACCCGGCCAGCCCCCGGAATCCCGATTCAGACGCCCGATTCGTCGTCCTCGTCGGGGGCCTTCGTCCAACCGAACGACTCGGCGAAGCATCGCCAGTTGTTGGCGTGTTGAATGATCTCAAGGAACCGCTCGGCTCCGGCCGACTCGCCATCGCCGACGCCGATCCGAAGGTCGAAAGCGTCGCAGAGCCCCCGGAAGCTCGCTTCCCACACTCGGCGTCTGCAACGTACTGGCTACGCTCTGATACGCCCACCCCGGCGGATACACGAACAGCTAGACCTGGTCGAAGCCCATTCCGCTGATCCTTCCTCGTTTGAGTCCGACGGTTCCATGGCTGAATGAGATTTATCGGCCTGCGAAGCTCTGTTATTACGGCGGCAAGTAAGCAGGTCAGGGCGTTCTTGCCGGGCCTCCTTGAGCGTCCTCTTTGACCGCGTATACAGAAGCTACGCGGTTCGCCGGCTGGAGCCGGCTCCTAATGAGCTTTGACCTTGAAAATCGGTAGGTGCCCTGACCGCCGAACGTCTCACACACGCATTGAAAACGATCGAGGTTCGATCTCGCCTGTACGCATGAATTGCTGATTTTGACCGTCAAAAACCATCAGGGTGGTTGGCCTGGTCCTTCGCGAGGGGCGGATTGGTCGCGTTACGTAGGAGCCGGCTTCAGCCGGCGGTCGGGGTGCAGGGGACCAGTGCTGGGGGCACGGGACCAGCCGTGTAGGAGCCGGCTCCAGCCGGCGATCTTCATGAGACGTTGAGCTTTGGGCGAGTCTCTCCTTTGTAGGAGCCGGCTCCAGCCGGCGATCTTCATGAGGCGTTGAGCTTTGGGCGAGTCTCTCCTTTGTAGT
>DAHZZC010000184.1 GCA_027435495.1 Planctomycetales bacterium | reverse complement strand
CCTGAATCGGCACACCCGCCGCGGCCGTGGCGAGGTTCGCGCCGGCCCCTGGCTCGCCGAGCTGGTATTGCGAGAGGCTCTGCATCGGCGCAATCGTCGGATCGGGCGCCAGGATCGGTATCCCTCCGCCAAAAAGCTGTGCCTCCGCCGGTCGCCCTCCACCCAAACCCGCCGCGCAGGCGAGGGCCACCCCCAGAATCCGGATCGAGATCGCTCGCATCGCCGTTCCTCCCTTCGCTTCCTGCCCATTCGCGCAACGGCCCCTCGATCGAGGCGCCGTCCCCCTCCTTCCCTTTCGTCTCGCCTCTCCACGACGGAACAGAAAAACCCCCACAATCCCCACAAACCCGGCATCCGTTATTTGCGCAAAACCCGGATTGTTCCCGCGTTCTCCAGATTCACTGGACTGAGACTCCAGGGAGATCCGATCGAACGAGACAGGTTTGATGGGAAGGACGGGAATGCCTCCGCCCAGGAGTAATCGGAGGCGAACCAGTCACCGCGAGCGGACGAGGCGAGGATGCGAACGAACGCGAGGACCGGGGCCCACGCGCTGATACTGGTTGTGCTGACGGCGGCCGTCGGCCTGCCCGGGCGTGCCGAGGCCCAGCAGCAGGGGCTTTTCCCGCTGGCGCCGATCCGTCGACAGCGGGTCCCGTGCGATCAGGAAGATCCCACGTACAAGATCTACAAGAGCCAGTATTTCGGCTATCACCCCACCTGCTGGAACCCGTTCCCGGCCGGCTGGGGCTGCCCGAGCACCCAGGCCCCGAACCGCGCCCAATCGTTGAAAGAGACGCCACCGGCCCGGGAAACCGCCGCGTCCGATCGGGGTCTTTTCGATGAGGACGGTGGCCGCGGCGAACCGGCTCCGAGGCGACGAGCCGAACCACTACCGCTACCGGGCGATACGAATGAAAACGTCTTCGACCCGAATAGCCCCGCCACAGGTGCGATCCCAGGTGCCCCGGGCCAACCCGGAGCCGGTGCGCCACCGCCCACCCGCCCGTTCGACCCGAATCCGAGGGGCGCCATGAGGATGCCGTCGCGGGGCCGGTCAAGGGCCCGCGTTCGGACCGCCGAACCGCCGGTCGAGGAGGCCGCTCCCGAGCTGGCCGAGCCCTCGAACGCGGTCGCCGAGGGGTCGTCCGGCCGTCGCGGTCGCGAGCCCCTCGCCGACGACGGAGGTCCCCTGCTCGGACTCGCCGATACCGACATCGTTCGCTCGGACACAACCTCCGTCGACCAGCCTCCAGCCGAGGGCGCCGAGACGGATTCCACCCCGGCCTCGCCGGCGCCGGCTCCCCCCGCTCCCCCGCGTCGCCGCCTCTTCGGCAACCTCTTCAGCGCCCTGAGCGGGGGCTCGATCCGCCGCTGATCGACGTCGATCCTCGGAATCCCGCCCCCGGCTCGCGACGTTGCGGACCGGGGCGCGCGGCATGCACCGGATGCAAAGATTCGGCGGTCCTGTCAGAATAACTCCAGGGAGGGCCCATCCCTCCCCGACCCGACCGACAACGACGGCCGGGCCCCTTTTGATCCGGCCACCGCGAGCGAGCAACCGGGCATGCGAAGTCGGACGACAGGAACCTACGTGGCGCTGATGGTGGTCCTGATCGGGGCCGCGGTCGGGCTCTCGGCCTGGCTGGTCAGCTCGCTCAATGAGATGCACGAGCGGTTCGCCCGCGAGTCGCCCGGCCTCGGGCTGGCGTTCCTGGTCGTTTTGATCTTGCTGATGGTCCTGGGCGCGGGCTGGCTCGGACGGCTCGCCTGGCGGTCGCGATCGATAGGAACGCCCGACCAGCCGGCCCGTGTTCCCGAGGACGTGATCCAGGCGGCGGAGGTCCAGGCCGACCAGGCCGAGGGCGTGATCCGGAAGCTCGGCGATGATGCCGTGAAGCAGGAGCTCAACCAGGAGCTGACCGAGATCCGGGCCGGTCGCGACCGCCGGGAGTTCCGCCTCGTGATCTTCGGGACGGGCTCCGCGGGAAAGACCTCGCTGGTCAACGCCCTCCTCGGCCGGGACGTCGGCAAGATCGAGGCGACCATCGGGACGACCCTCCGCGGCGAGAGCCACACTCACACGATGCAGGGAGTTGAGGGGACGGTCTACCTGACCGACACGCCCGGCCTCTCGGAGATCGGCTCCGGCGGGCTGGCGCGCGAGCAGGAGGCCCGAGAGCTGGCCGCCCGCGCCGACTTGCTCATCTTTGTCGTCGATCACGACCTGGTCCGAACCGAGTTCGAGCCGCTCTCGGCGCTGGTCCGGCAGGGGAAGCGGTCGATTGTCCTGTTCAACAAGTCGGACCGGTTTCCCGAAGCCGACCGCGAGGCGATCCTCGCCAAGCTCCGCGAGCGGTTGCGCGGCCTGGTCGCGCCCGAGGACGTGATCGTCGGCGCGGCCGCGCCACGGCCAATCGCGGTCCGGGTCCGCCGCGAGGACGGATCGATGGAAACGGTCCTTGAAGTCCAGCCGCCCGACCTGGACGCCCTCCGATCGCGAATCGCAAAGGTCCTGAAGGCCGAAGGCGAAACACTCCGGGCGGGTAACCTGCTCCTCCGGGCGCACCTGCTCAGCCGGAAGGCCCAGGACCAGCTCTCGGCCGAGCGCGACCGCCGCGCCGAGGACGTGATCGAGCGGTTCCAGTGGATCACCGCCGCAACCTCGTTCACCAACCCCTTCCCCGCGCTCGAATTGCTCGCCAGCGGTGCCGTTCAGTTCCAGATGATCTCGGAGTTGGCGAACGTTTATGGCATCACGCTTTCCACGTCGAACGTCCGGATCATCGGCACCGAGATGATCCAGATGCTGGTGAGATTGGGCCTGGTCGAGGCGACGACATCCTTGATTGCAGGTGTGTTCAAATCGACGATGGTCGGCTATGCGGCGGGCGGCGCAGTCCAGGCGGTCTCGCTCGCTTACCTGACGCACATCTCGGGCGAGACTTTCGCCGAGTATTTCCGCCACGGCCAGACCTGGGGCGACGGCGGGATGCAGGCGGCCCTGATCCGGCAGTTCGACCTGACCAGCCGGGCCGAGTTCCTCCAGCAGTTCGCGAAGCAGGCGGTGCAGAAGGTCTCCAGTCGGATCCTCCACGGCGGATCGAAATCGCAGGAACACCCGGCGTCGCGGAATTGAACGAGCGAGGAGTCTCACCATGTCCGGTTTCCTCGGGGATCTGCCTCGATTGTTCCCCCGGCCCGAGCAGACGATCGCCGGCATCGGCCGGTTGCTCCGACAGGGCGAGGTGAGCTGCGTCGACATCCTGAATGCCTGCCTCGAACAGGTGGACGAGTGGGAATCGAAGGTCCACGCCTGGGTCGTGCTCGATCGCGAAGGCGCGATGGAACAGGCCCGCGCGCTGGACGACGAACTACGATCCGGCAACGATCGCGGGCCGCTGCACGGTATCCCGATCGGCGTCAAGGATATCATCGACGTGAGGGGGCTTCCCCTCGGGTGGGGCTCGCCGATCGGCCCGTACCGGGTCGCCCGTGAGGACGCGGACGTGGTGGCGAGTCTTCGCGAAGCCGGGGCGGTAGTGATGGGGAAAACCGTCACGACCCCTTATGCCTGGATCGATCCGCCGCCGACCCGCAACCCCTGGCACCTCGACCGGACGCCGGGCGGATCTTCGAGCGGCTCGGCCGCCGCCATCGCGTGCGGGATGTGCTACGGTGCACTTGGGAGTCAGACGGGCGGCTCGATCACTCGACCGGCCTCGTTCTGCGGTGTCGCGGGCATGAAGCCGAGCTGGGCGCGCGTGAGTACGCTCCACGTCTTACCTCTGGCGCCAAGTCTCGATCATGTCGGGCCGATCGCGCGGACCGTGGCGGACCTGCAATCGATTTTCGAGACCATCGACGGGCGGCAGTTTGAAGTCGGCAGCCCAGAGCGCCGCGAACATCCGACGGACCGGCTGCCTCGGATCGGGCGCCCGCGAGGATTCTTCGACCGCCGATGCGAGCCCGCGTTGCGATCGGCGATCGACGAAGCCGCGAAGCGGCTCATCGCCCACGGTGCGGAAGTTGTCGACATCGACGATCCCATCGACTTCGAGCACGTGCTCCAGGAGCACCGCCGCGTCATGGCCGCCGAGGCGGCCAGCATCCACGCCCGGAACCTGGAAAGGAACCCCGAAGCCTACCCGCTCCGTATCACCGATCTGGTGATCGAGGGGCTTTCGATACCGGCCTGGGAATACATCGGTTCGCGAGACTTTGCTTTGATCTCGAGCGGCCTGGTCCAGAAGGACCTCGACGAGCGAAAGCTGTCCTGTCTGATCACTCCCGCGACGGTCGGCACTGCGACCGACCCTTCCACGACGGGTGACCCGGCCTTCAACTCCCCCTGGAGCTACACCGGCCTGCCCACCGTCTCGTTCCCGATCGGGCTGGCGGCCGACGGGCTGCCGCTCGCCATCCAACTCGTCGGGCGCGATGAATGCGATGACGATCTGCTGGACGCCGCGGAGTGGTGCGAAGACGCCATCCGAACGAGTCAATTCTAGAGGACCGGCACCATGACCGGCGACGAGGAGCTGAACGACTTGCTCGACGAACTGGACCGACAGGCCGCGGCCGAGGACCCCGACCGGGCCGTCGATCAGGCGCGCGAGAGCCTCGAAGAAACACTCCGCGGCCTGAAGCTCACGCCCGAGGAAGAGACCGCGCTGGCCGACGAACTCCGACAGCTTCGCGAACTGGCGCAAAAGCTCGACGAGACCACCATCGAGATCGCCGCCTTCGGGATGGTCAGCCGGGGCAAGTCGTCGGTCCTCAATGCGCTGGTCGGCCAGGAGGTCTTCAAGGTCGGCGCGACCCACGGAACCACCGTCGCCCGCGCCGCCCAGAAGTGGGAGCAGAGCACATTGGGCCGTCCGGGGCTGGAAGGCGCCCGGCTCGTCGTGGTCGATACACCGGGGATCGACGAGGTCGGCGGCGAGGGACGCGAGCTCCTGGCGCGCGACGTTGCCCGCCACGCGGACCTGATCCTCTTCGTCGTCTCGGGCGACATGCAGCGGGTCGAGATCGAGGCCCTGGCCGCGCTCCGCGAGGCTCAAAAGCCGATCATCCTCGTCTTCAACCAGATCGACCGATATCCCGAGCTCGACCGCGACCAGATCTACGCCAAGATCAAGGACGAGCGGGTCCGGCACCTGGTCCGGACTGAGGACGTCGTGATGACCGCGGCACGTCCCGATGCTTACCGGGTGAAGCTCCAGCTCCCCGACGGGACGACCGAGGTCCAGTGGGAGCGGCCTGCGCCTCTGATCGAGCCGCTCAAGGCCCGGATCCTGGATGTCCTCGACCGCGAGGGGAAGGCGCTCGTCGCCCTGAACACGCTCCTGATCGCCGGTGATTTGCATTCCGAGATCGTCGCGCGGAAGATTCAAATCCGGGACAACGCCGCGAACAAGCTCATCTGGAACTTCTCCCTGGCGAAGGGCGCCGCGGTCGCCCTGAACCCGGTCCCGGTCGCCGACATGGCCGGCGGGCTGGCGGTCGACGTCGGGATGATCATGACGCTCAGCAAGCTCTACGGCATCCCGCTGACCCGACGGACCGCCGCCAACCTCGTCCGCGACATGATGCTCGCCCTGGGCGCGATGGGCCTGGTCAGCGTCGCCAGCCGGCTACTCGCGAGCGGCCTGAAGTCGTCGCTCGCCGGACTGACCGTCGCGACCGGCGGCCTGGCCGCGCCACTGACCTTCCTCGGCTACGGGGCGATCAGCCTCGGCCAGGCGGCGACCGGCGCGACGACCTCTTACATCATCGGCCAGGGGGCCAAGACCTACCTCCGGCAGGGCTGCCAGTGGGGTCCCCGGGGGGTCAAGACCGTCATCCAGCAGATCGTCGCCGAGGCCAAGTCCGATTCGGTGATCGACCGCCTGCGCGACGACCTCAAGGCGAGGCTCAAGACGTGAACGCTCGCCTCCGACCCTACCTGATCGCGGGCGGCATTGCGGTCGCCGCGATCGCCGCGCTGGCGTTCGAGTACCTCGCGACGGCCCCGGTCCGCGGCGCGGTTCGGACCTGCTCCGAGTTGATGACGATCGCCAATCGCCCCGACCTCACCGACGCCGATCGGATCGACGCCGCCCGCGCCCGATGCTCTCGCCGATACCTTTCGACGCACAGGCTCGGTGTCGGCCGAGGCGGCGATGGACTCGTCGGCTTCCCACGCAATCTGAGCAAGAATTTCCAGGCGTGGCGCGAGGGCGCCGACGTCTGGATCTGCCCGACCGATCGCATCGGCCCGATCTACCGGTTCGTCTTCGAGGAGGAGTCCTGGCGGTTCGATGGACCGGTCGGACTCCTCCGCCCTCGCGGCGAGATCATCCCCGCCGACGACTTGCCGGAGATGGAGTGACCGCAAGGAGGGAAAGTCTCGATCAGCCGAGGCACCCCGAGCGTTCGCCCACTCAAGAATAACCGGCTCGTCCAGCCGCAACGACACACAGACCACCACAACCTGACGATTTGAAATCGGGAGTTTTCTCGTCATGACGACCGTGGCCGACGTCGCCGAATGGCTGGAGAGGTTCGCCCGGTCGGAGCTCGCTGAGTCGTGGGACAACGTCGGTTTGCTCTGGGGCGATCCATCCGCGTCGGCCGATCGGATCATGACCTGCCTGACCGTCACCCCGACCACCACCGACGAGGCCCTCGAAAGTCGCGCGGGGATGATCGTCAGCCATCATCCGATCCTGTTCCAGGCCACCCGGCGGCTCCGCGCCGATCGGCCCGAGACCGGTTTCCTCTGGAAACTGGCGAGGAACGGGATCGCCGTGGCGAGCCCGCACACCGCGTTTGACAACACCCAGGGCGGGATCAACGAGATTTTGTGCGAAAGGCTGGGAATCCTCGATCCCTCATCGCTCCGGCCGATCGGCGTTGAGGCAAGTGCGGGCACGTTCAAGGTGGTCGTTTTCACGCCCGAGCCCGACCGCGAGGCGGTGAGGGCCTCGGCGTTCGCGGCCGGGGCCGGCGTGATCGGCGATTACCGCGAGTGCTCGTTCGCAATCTCCGGGCAGGGAACCTTTTTTGGGACCGAGGCGACCAATCCCGCCATCGGGCAGAAGGGTCGTCGCGAGACTGTGGACGAGCTTCGACTGGAATTCGTCTGCCCGGCTGGACGCATCGCGGACGTTCTGGCGGCCGTCCGGTCGAGCCACTCGTACGAGGAGCCGGCCATCGACGTCTACCCTCTGCATCAGGAGAGCAGCGTGACCGTCGGCGCGGGTCGAGTCGGGATGCTGAAAACTCCCACCTCGCTCGGCGAGTTCGCCGCGATCGTGGCCCGGACGCTCGGCGATCGCGGAACCCGGTTCGTCGGCAATCCAGGACACGAGGTCCGCCGTGTGGCCGTTTGCTGCGGGGCGGGCGACGATTTTTTGAAGGACGCCGCCCGTACAGGTGCCGATGTCCTGCTCACCGGCGAGGCCCGGTTCCATCGCGGGCTCGAGGCCGAGGCCATCCAGATCGGCCTGATCGTCGCCGGTCACCACGCCACCGAACGAATCGGCGTCGAGATCCTCGGACGCAAAATTGCCTCGGCCTTCCCCGAAGCAGAGGTCTGGGCCAGCCGGACCGAGGTCGACCCCTTCCGGCTCGTCGCGATTTAAGTCAGCCTGGACAAACCGGGACCGGCGACTCGAAGACCTCAAGTCCGTCCCGTTTTCTCAGAACGGGTCCAGTAAGGCGCAAAAGGAAACCCCGGGGCGGCCCGGGGTTCAGTTCGTCGAGATCCGGTCAGAGCCACTCAGGCCTTCTTCTTGGCCTTGGCGATCGCCGCCTCTTCCTCCTCGGCTTCCAGATTCTCACCTTCACTGGCCCCCGGCTTCGCAGGCCGCGCCGTCGGCAACGGGAGGAATTGCTGGTGCTCCCACTGCCCCGACCAGAACTGCCCGGTCCACCTCTGAAGTGAGATCGTCCGGACCGTCGGCCGGTCCTCGTCGCGAATCACTTCACCCCAGGCTCCGGTATAGGCCGCACGGACCTGAGAAGAACTCTCGCCCACGCAAAGCAATCGCTCGCCATTGGGAGAAAGGCAAGCCACCGCTCGCCAGTCCTGGGCCCCACTCGTTCCACTACTCATGGTTGATCGATCCCC
>DAHZZC010000183.1 GCA_027435495.1 Planctomycetales bacterium | reverse complement strand
GAGGAGCAGACAGACTCTCCGACTCCACGGGCAGTACCTGTCACCATTGCCCATCCCCGCCCGTCCGATTATCCTGGCACGATCTTGATCCGCGAGGGTCGTGTCTCGGACTCGGTTTGGGATTCGGTCGGGGGGAGGGAGCAGCGGATGGAGGTTCTGGCTTGCCTCAACGGTGAGACGATGCCCGTCGAGCAGGCGCGCGTCCCCGTCTGGGATCGCGGCTTCCTCTTCGGCGATGCGGTCTACGAGGTCTGCCGGATCTACGCGGGCCGGTGCTGGCTCCAAGACGCTCACTTCGCCCGGCTCCGCCGGAGCCTCGCCGAGCTGGAGTTCCCGCCCGTCGACATCAACCGCCTGATCGATCGTGTCCACCAGACCATAGCCGCATCGGGTGTCGGCGAGGGAACGGTCTACATGCAGATCACAAGGGGTGTCGCGCCCCGGGCGCACGCCTACCCCGACCCACCCGTCGAGCCGACCGAGCTGATCGTCGTCCGGCCTTATGACGACTCGGCCACCGCCCGACTCCGAGAGTCGGGCGCCCGGTTGCTCAGCCATCCCGACCTGCGCTGGAAGCGGTGCGACATCAAGACCACCAACCTGCTCGGCAACTGCATCGCGACCGAGGCCGCCCACCGCGCCGGCTGCGACGAGGCTGTCCTGATCGACACCGACGGGTACGTCACCGAGTCGACGCATACCTCACTCCTCTGGGTACGCGGCGGCCGGATCGAGGGAACACCCGAAGGTCCCGAAATCCTTCCCGGGACGACCCGGCAACTGGTCCTCCGGCTGATCGAGCCGCTGGAGATCCCGTTCGCCGAAACTAAGGTGACGCTCGACGAACTGGCCGCGGCCGACGAGGTGATCCTGGTCGGGACGACCACGGAGGTCGTCCCGGTCGTCCGTGTGGACGATCGGAGAATCGGCGCGGGGAGCCCCGGCCCGGTCGCCGGGCGGCTCTGGGAAGCTTATCGCCGGGCGGTCGAGGGCTGGCTAGCCGGTCGCCCCTCCGTCGCCTGACGAGCCCGATCGCCGGCTCCTGGAGCGTTCATGGCCACCAGCGAGGAATTCGACGATCCCTTCCTCCGCCACTTCCGGCGCGATCCGATGCCCGGGACCGGCGTCCGGGTTCTTCTGCTCACCGACCTGCCCGACGACCGCGCCTCGACGATCCTCGGACCGGCGGTCGAGGCCCTCGAATCCGAGGGACGGACGGTCGAGACGCGGGTCGTTTCGATCGAGGGCCAGCCCCTGGCCCAGGCGATCCGGATCGGCCTGGAGGGCGCGCATCTGCCGCTGGTCCTCGTCGTGACAGCCGACGAACCGGTCACCGCGGCCCATGTCAAGCCACTCCTGGAAGCCATCGACCACTGTGACCACGTGATCGGCCGAAGGCCAGGACACAGGCTCGCCCGATGGCTGGCGTCCTGGCCGCGCCGGGCTGTCTTCGCCGTCCCGCTTCGCGACGTCCACTCGCCCTGCCGACTGCACCGGCTGGAGAAGCTGGCCGCCATCCCTCTGCAATCATCAACGGCGATGGTCGACCTCGAGATCCTCGCCAAGGCGACGTTCTTCGGCCACCTGATTGACGAGGTCGACATCCCCGCCCTCGCGGCCCGGCCCAGAACGCGAGGGCGATGGGCCGACCTCCGCCAGTTGCTCCGCGAGCCGATCTTCCAGCAGGCGTCAGGTCCACTTGAAGTAGCGGAGGGCGAGGACGAAGGTCACGACCGCCCAGGCGGCGAGGATCGCCAGCGCGGGGGCGACATCGACCAGCCCGGCGCCTTCAAGGATCACCCGGCGCAGGGCGCCGGCGGTCTGGGTGAGCGGCAGGGCCTGGATGAACGGCTGGGCGGAATCGGGGAAGCGATCGGTCGAGAAGAAGACGCCCGAGAACAGCCACTGTGGGAGCATCACCAGGTTCATCAGCCCGCTGACAGCCTCGGTGGTACTGGTCCGGCAGGCGACCAGCAGACCGATCCCGGCGAAGGCCAGCGCCCCGGCCACGTCGACCAGGATGACCAGCCCCAGATTCCCTCGGATCGGCATGCCGAACATCAGCGTGCCGAGGAGCAGGAGCACGGTCAGGTCGGGGACCAGGAACGTCAGACGGGCGCCGAGCAGGGCGAGCAGGAAATCCCGACGAGGCATCGGGGTGGCGACGAACCGCTTGAGCAGCTTGCCGATCCGCAGGTTCACCAGCAGGAAGCCGAGGCCCCAGAGCCCGCCACCCATCGTATTGACCGCGATCAGGCCGGGGATCAGAAAGTCGATGTACCGTGAGCCCCGCTCCTGGACCGGAAGGTTCGACGTTTCGACCGGATCCTTCCGTCCCCGGGCACGCTGGAGGATCTCATCGATTGTCTGGCGAGCGGCGGCGGCCTCGGGCCGGGTCGGGTCGTAGCGGTAGACGATCGATTCCGACCCTTTCGGCTCGATCACCAGCGGCGTCTTGCCGGTGTTCAGCCGCTTGATCGCCTCGGCCTCCGGAGCCCGGCGGAGCAGGACCTCGGGGACATCCTTCCGCATCCCGCGCACCCGGTCGCGGGCCAGGGCCTCGTTGTGCGCCCCCAGCGCCGAGTCCACCCACGAGGCGCCCGGGCCCTCGATCAGGTCGACCTGCACCGGCTCGGCCTCCCGGTTCTGAAACGCCGTCCCCAGGACGATCGCCAGCAGCGTCGGGAAGCCGTAGACCCAGAAGATCCGCGCCGGCTGCCGGTAGAAGTCGCGCAGCCGGGTCGCGTAAAGCTGAAAGAGCGGGGAGTTCTGGAGCATGGTCAGTCCGTGAATGGGGCGGTTCGGCGACTTCAGCCTCTCATGTCCTGATAAAATTTCTCAGTAATCCATGGCGGCGGGCTCATCCTCGCCGGCGCCGGGCTCGCCGTGGCGCGGGGGCAGTCTCGCCGGCCTCGTCGTCGCGGAGGTGGCGGCCGGTGAGCGAGACGAAGACGTCCTCCAGACTGACGTGCCGCGTGGTGAGGCGGGCCATCGGCTGGTCGATCCGTTCGAGGGCGTCGAGCAACGCGGGGATGGCCCGGTGGGGCTCGGCGACGGTCAGCGAGTAGCCATCGGCCTCGTCACGCACCGCCAGAACCGAGTCCAGGCCGGCAAAGTCGGAGGCTGGCGGCGGCGGGCCCTCGCCCGCCAGCGCAAACTCGACGACATGGTCGCCGCCGAGCCGGGCGATCAACTCGGCCGGCGATCCGATGGCGATCACCTTGCCGCGGTCGACGATCGCGACGCGGTCGCAGAGCCGCTCGGCCTCGTCCATGTAGTGAGTGGTCAGAACGACCGTCCGTCCCCGCTCGCCGAGGCCCCGGATCAGGTCCCAGAGCTGCCGGCGCGACTGCGGGTCAAGACCCGTCGTCGGCTCGTCGAGGAAGAG
>DAHZZC010000182.1 GCA_027435495.1 Planctomycetales bacterium | reverse complement strand
CCCCATGGGATCGGCGATGGTGTACGGGACGATGATGAGCAACCCGAGTGCCTTTGGAGTGCCATCCGCGATGGCCACCAGTTCGTCAACCTCGGCGACGACGGCCGCGGCGTCGAATCTGCAAACGGCCCAACTTGGGATGATGTGGATGATGGCAAACCAGCAAAACAGTGGGCCTGGATCGAGTCGAATGAGCGTCAGTCCATCCTCGGGGGCAACGCAGGCCGCGCCCGACGATCGGATTCGATCACGGGTCACCGTTCAGACCAGGAACCGGCCGGGCGGGCTATCGGCCCGCTATTTTTCGCGATCGGCCACGCGAGCGACGTATCCTCGCCGTTATTTTGATCGGCGGCCCTCGTCCTTCCCCTGAGCAGGCGGAGGGGGCGATGGGGCCTCGTCCCGCACGAACGATCCAAATCGATTTGAGCAGGGAAGCGATTGTGCCGATTGTATCTCCTGTCAAGACCGATCCGGTGAATACGGCCGGATGGGCTGAAAGTGGGAGCCGAAGCGACTGGGGACGGACCGGGACCTGCGAGGAGCGGGGCCGTCCGCGATGTCCCCGGCGGGTGGTCTCGGTCGCCCCGCCGGGTGCCTGTTCGGCCGATGTCGTGGTGTCGGAGGAGCGGATGATTGCGATGAATCAGACGAGGACGGAACGACAATGGGCGCGCTGGCTGCTCGTTGTCGCTATCTCCGCCGCCTGCGGATGCCAGACGGTCCGGACGCCCGAGGAGAAGATCGCCAGCAGCAACATTCCTCGCGAGTTTCAGAAGGTGAGCATGCCCGACTACGTGATCGAGCCGCCTGACCTCGTGCTCGTCGAGGTGCTCGAAGCTCTTCCGGGCCGGCCGATCTCTGGCGAACGCCTGGTCCGACCGGACGGTAAAATCTCGCTCGGGTTCTACGGCGAGGTCTACGTGGCTGGGCTGACCATTCCCGAGGTGAAGGAGAAGATTGTCCTCCACCTGCGTAAGTACATCAACGATGAGACTCTCGGTCTGGTCGAGATTGACGAGGAGACCAACGAGCCGAAGTACGACAAGGAAGGGCGGCAGGTCCTGATCAAGGATTTCAAGGACACCGATCGCATCTTTGTGGACGTGACGGCGTATAACAGCAAGGTGTATTACATCCTTGGGGATGTCGCCGTACCGGGCCGGATTCCGATCACGGGCAACGACACGGTGCTCGACGCCCTTCAGAACGCGGGCGGTCTGCTTCCGACAGCCGCGCCCCAGAATATCCGCCTGGTCCGGCCAGCCCCACCGGGTGCCTGCTGCGAACAGGTTCTGCCGGTGAATCTCTCGGCGATCACCAACGGCGGCGACCCGACCACCAACTATCAGATGATGCCCGGTGACCGGATCATCGTGCATCGCGACCCAATCGTCCGGTTCACCATCTTCCTGGATCGGCTGGTGGCACCTTACCAGGTGGTGGTCAGCTCGGGTCTTCAGACGACCTTCTTTGCCAACTTCCTCCGAATCCTCAGCCATCCGTTTGGCGGTGGTGGTGGATTTGGTGGAGGCGGAGGAGTCGGAGGAACGGCCACGCGTATCCCGCCGACACTCCCGCTTCAACCTGGGGCCAAGTGATTGGGTCGGGTTCCTCCTGTGGAACCGACCGCGTCCCAACCGGCCGTGCCTCGATCTCGGGGCGCGGCCGGTTTTGTTGGGTCGACGCCCTCATGAATCGCTGTGGACGGAATCCGACGAATTTGCTTTGCTCGTCGGACACTCCGATGGAAAGGAAGCGATCGTGGGATCACCTACTCTCAACGAGTCCGCCGGCGCCCCGGCCGACTGGGCTCCTCGCCGTCGTCGCCTGCGTCGGATCGCGATGGCGACGATTGCGATTCTCGTCATCCTCGCCCTCTCCGCCTGCTGGGAGTTCCGCCGCCCCTGGTTCCAGAACAACCTGGGCGTGGTCGATCCTGGCAAGGTTTTCCGATCGGCTCAACCGACCTCTGATATCGATCGCCTCATTCACAATTGCCATCTGCGGTCGATCTTGAATCTGCGCGGCGGCGGTCCTGAGGATCCCTGGTACGCTGCCGAGGTCGAGGCGAC
>DAHZZC010000181.1 GCA_027435495.1 Planctomycetales bacterium | reverse complement strand
CCCCGAACCTCCGGCCCATTGAACCGAGGAAACCTCTCCCATGCACAGATTCACGTATTTGATCGCGATGATCCTCGGGATCTCGCTCCTGCCCCGCCCGGCCCAGGCCGACGACACCCGTCCGTTCGCCATCGAGGTCGTCGACGACCAGACCGGCCGAGGTGTCCCGCTCGTCGAGTTGCAGACGACCTCGGGCGCCCGGTACTACACCGATTCCGCCGGCCTCGTCGCGTTCTTCGAGCCGGGCCTGATGGGCCAGAAGATTTACTTCGGCGTCGCCTCGCATGGCTATGAGTTCGCGCCTGACGGGTTCGGTTCGCGAGGCGCGGCGCTCGTCGCGACCCCCGGCGGCTCGGCCCGGTTGAAGATCCACCGGATCAACATCGCCGAACGGCTCTACAGGATCACCGGTCAGGGGATCTATCGCGATACCGTTTTGCTCGGCCGCAAGCCGCCGATCGCGGCACCGTTGCTCAACGCCCAGGTCACCGGGCAAGACTCCATTCTGGCCGCCGTCTATCGGGGCCGGACGTTCTGGTTCTACGGCGACACCAACCGCCTCTCCTACGCGCTCGGGAACTTCGCGATCTCGGGCGCGACGTCGGCCGCGCCGGAGAAGCTGAACCCCGAGATCGGCATCGACCTGACCTACTTTGTCGGCAAGGACGGCTTCTCCCGCCCGATGGTCCCGATGAAGGGCGAGGGAGTCGTCTGGATCTCGGGCCTCACCGTCGTCCCCGACCGCTCCGGCCGCGATCGGATGCTCGCCTTCTTCGATCGTCGTCGTGGGCTGGGCGCCGTCCTGGAGAGCGGGTTCGTCGAGTACGACGACCGCCTCGATCGGTTCGTGAAGGTCAAGGACGCCCCGATCGATCCCCCGTACCATCCTACCGGCCAGTCGTTCCGGGTCGAGCGCGACGGGACCGCGCACATCTACTTCACCGCCCCCTACCCGACGCTCCGGGTCAGGGCCGATCGCGACGCCTTCGTCGACCTCTCGGCGTACGAGTCGTACACCTGCCTGAAGCCCGGCACCCGCGCCAGCGGGGCGAAGTCGGAGCTCGACCGGGACGCGAACGGCCAGCTCGTCTGGGCCTGGAAGAAGGCGACGCCTCCGCTCGGCCCGCAGGATCAGCACGCCCTGATCGCCGCCGGCAAGATGCGCAGGGAGGAATCGCCGTTCCGCCACCAGGACGCCGAGACCGGCAAGCCGTTCCAACTCCACAACGGCTCGGTCCACTGGAACGCCTACCGGAAGAAATACGTGATGATCGCCTCCGAAAGCCTGGGCGCCACCGTTCTCGGAGAGGTCTGGTACAGCGAGGCCGACCACCCCGAGGGCCCCTGGGTCGCCGCCCGCAAGATCATCACCCACGCCAACAAGCCAGGCGATGCTCACGACTTCTACAACCCGACCCAGCACCCGTTCCTCGACCGCGAGGGCGGCCGGGTGATCTACCTCGAAGGAACCTACGTCAACACCTTCAGCGGCAACAAACATCCGACACCGTACTACGAGTACAACCAGATCCTCTATCGCCTCGACCTTTCAGATCCGAGGCTCCGCCTCCCCGCGACAACGGCCGCGCCTCGTTGACAGTCCCCCTGGCGCTGCCTAAACTGAGTCATTGGTTGCCGAAACACTGGGCATGTCGCAAGGCGCGACCGGGAGGCGGGAACGTGGCCGGCAAGGCGTGGGGCGGTCGATTCGCGGGCGGGACCGATCGTCGAGTGGAGTCGTTCACCGAATCGATCTCCTTCGACCGTCGACTTTTCGAGCAGGATATTCGGGGCTCGATCGCCCACGCTCGCATGCTCCGTGAAGTCGGATTGCTGACTGTCGAAGAATGCCGGTTAATTGAGCGGGGTTTGACGGAAATCCGGGCGGAGATCGAGGCCGGGGAGTTCGCGTTCGTCCTGGAGCGCGAGGACATCCACATGCACATTGAGGCGGCGCTGATCGAGAAGATTGGCGACGCCGGCCGGAAGCTACACACCGCCCGGAGCCGGAACGACCAGGTGGTCACCGGGCTAAAGCTCTGGACCCGCGAGGCCATCGATCGGCTCGACGCGAGGCTCGTCGAATTGCAGCGGGCGATGGTGGCGTCGGCCGATCGCCACCGCGCGGTCATTCTGCCTGGCTACACGCACATGCAGCGGGCACAGCCGGTACTGGCCACGCATTATTTTTTGGCCTATGTCGAGAAGCTCGAACGGGATCGGTCGCGACTGGCCGATTGTCGGAAGCGGCTGAACGTGTTGCCGCTGGGCGCCGCGGCCCTGGCCGGGACGAGCCTGCCGATCGACCGGCACGCGGTCGCCGAGGAGCTGGGCTTCGAGGGCGTTGCGGCGAACAGCCTGGACGTCTCGAGCGATCGGGATTTCGCGGTCGAGTCGGTCTTCGTTTTGACGATGATTGCCGAGCACCTGGCCGGCTGGGCCGAGGAGTGGATCCTCTGGAGTACCCAGGAATTCGGCTTTCTGGCTCTGCCCGACGCCATCTGCACCGGCAGTAGCATCATGCCGCAGAAGAAAAATCCGGACGTCCTGGAGCTGATTCGGGGCCGATCGGCGCGGGTGGTTGGCAGTCTCACCACGTTCCTCGTGCTGATCAAGGGCCTGCCGATGGCCTACAACCGCGACCTCCAGGAAGACAAGGAGCCGCTCTTCGACGCGTTTGACACGGTCGAGGCGAACCTCCAACTCGCGGCGGTGGTCGTGGAGGGTGCCAACCTGCGCGCCGACCGGATCGCCGCCCGGCTGGACGAGGGCTACCTCGACGCGACGACCTTGATGGAGCACCTGATCGGCCTCGGCCTCCCGCAGCGGACGGCGCACGAGGTGATCGGCCGGCTGGTCGGGCTCTGCGAGTCTCGGGGTCTGACTCGCCTGGCCGACCTCTCCGATGCGGACCTCGCCGCCGCCGACCCCCGGCTTGGCCCCGAGGTCCGCGGCGTCCTGGGCGTTGAGAACGCGGTGAAGGCGTTCCGGTCGTACGGCTCGACGGCGCCGGCGGAGGTGGAGGATCAATTGGAGCGGTGGCGGGGGCGCCTGCAGACGGATGCGGCCCCTGGAGGATCGAAGGAGAGACAACGATGAAATTCACCATCACCCTCGATCGTGACGAGGACGGTGCCTGGGTTGTCGAGTGCCCATCGATCCCGGGTTGTGTTAGTCAAGGCAGGACAAAAGAGGAAGCGACGGAGAACATCAAGGACGCCATCAAGCTCTGCCTGGAGGTCCGCGCCGAGCGTGGAATGCCGCTCACGATCGAATCGCAGCAGGTCGAGGTTCTTGTTTGATGGCCGCGTTGCCGGTCGTCAGCGGACGCGACGCGGTCAAGGCCTTCGAACGGCTGGGGTGGACCGTTGCGCGACAGAATTCGAGCCATATCATCATGGTCCACCCCGATCAGAACGCGACGCTATCCATTCCTGACCATCATGAGGTCGCCAGGGGGACGCTCAGGAGCCTGATCCGCCATGCCAACCTGACTGTCGACGAATTCGTGGCGGTCCTGTGAGCCCGTATCGGACGTATCATCATCCAGAAGCCCGAGGACACATGGAACCCTTCCACTACCGCGACGGCCAACTGTATTGCGAGGAGATCCCGGCGGCCGAGCTGGCCGATCGGTTCGGGACGCCGCTGTACGTCTACAGCCAGTCCTCGTTCCTGGGGACCTTGAAGGCCCTCCAGTCGGCCTATGCCGAGGTCGCCCCGCTGGTCTGCTACTCGGTGAAGGCCAACTCCAACCTTGGCATCCTGAAAGTGATGGCGGCGCACGGGAGCGGGTTCGATGTCGTCTCGGCGGGCGAGTTGCACCGCGTGCAGGTCGCTGGCGGGGATCCAGGGAAGACCGTCTTCGCGGGCGTCGGCAAGACCGATGAGGAGATCAAGGCCGGGCTCGAGGCGGGCGTCCTGATGTTCAACGTCGAGAGCGAGGCCGAGCTCGACGCAATCGCCCGCGTCGCCGCCTCGATCGGCAAGGTCGCCCCGATCGCGCTTCGCGTCAATCCCGACGTCGACCCCAAGACCCACCGATACATCTCGACCGGCAAGAAGGAATCGAAGTTCGGGATGGATATCGAGCGTGCCCTGCGGGTTGCCGCGTCATCCGTCGCGATCAGTTCGATCCGGATGATCGGGATGCACATGCACATCGGCTCGCAGATCACCACCACCGAGCCCTACGCCGGCGCCGTGGCGAAGGGGGTCGATCTGATTGCACAACTCCGGGAAATGGGACATCCGATCGCCTGGTACAACATGGGCGGCGGCTACGGAATCAATTACAAGGGTCATGAAGCCCGACCGGTTGAGGAATTCGCCCGCGTGATCGCCCCGGCGGTCAAGGCCGCCGGGTGCCGATTGGCCATCGAGCCCGGGCGCGTCATCGCCGGGAATGCGGGCATCCTCCTCAGCCGTGTGTTATATACCAAGCAGTCGGGAGACAAGCGGTTCCTCATTCAGGACGCCGCCATGAACGACCTGATCCGGCCGGCGCTGTATGAATCGTACCACCGGATCTGGCCAGCCGTCCTCCCACCCGGTGTGTCGCCCCCGCCCGACGACGCCGACGTCCAGGCTCCGGAGTGTGAGCCCTGGGACGTCGTCGGTCCGGTCTGCGAGAGCGGCGATTTCCTGGCCAGGGATCGGCATCTGCCCCGACTCGACCGAGGCGCCCTCATTGCCACCTTCTCCGCCGGTGCCTACGGCATGGTGATGGCCTCCAACTACAACACACGTCCCCGAGCCGCCGAGGTCCTGGTCGATGGTACGGACGCCCGGCTCGTCCGCCGCCGCGAGACCTTCGACGACCTCCTCCGCCCGGAAATCTTTTAGTGGTCAGTGGTCAGTGGTCAGTGGTCCGTGTGATGACGGTCGAGCTGATGCGAACATCGATCGAGAACAAGCCAGGGAAACTCTTACGGCTTTTTCTACCGACCACTGACGACTGACATAGGAATAAGGAACGCCCGCGATGCGACGAGCGAAAAGCAGACGAGGCCGGTGGATCGCCGCCGCGGTGCTGGCGATCTCGGCGGTCGCGACGACGGCCCGGGCCCAGGCGCCCGGCCCTGAGCTGTTCGCGCGTGAGCCGCGGACACCGGTTGAACTCTGGGAGGCCGCCGACTACCTGGTCCGGACCGGACAGGCCGCGAAGGCCGTTCCGTATCTCGACCGCTTCCTCAAGGCCGAGCCGGACGACGCCACGATGATCGCCGTCCGCGACCGGTACGGCGTCGGATCGTTCCTCCGGCTGGATGCCGAACCGGCCACCAAGCCGTTTGCCCGTCCGCTCGCGGACCGGCTGGCCGCCGCGGCACGCCGCTACGCCAGCCGTCCCGGCGAGATCGATCGGCTGATCCGCGAGCTGCTCCTCACACCCGCCGAACGCGGGTTCGCCCTTCGACGAATCTCGGAAGCCGGCCCCTACGCCGTCCCGCCGATGCTGGCTGCACTTCGGCAGCCGGGACTCTCGCCCGCCGATCGGGCCCTGATCGTCGGAGCCATCGGACGGTTGCAGACATCGGCCGTTGCCCCCCTGGCCGCGGCTCTCGACTCGCCCGAGCCCGTCATCGCCTCGGCCGCCGCGACCGCTCTCGGCGCCATTGGGCGGCCCTCCTCCATCCCGTTCCTGACGTTCTCCGCCGCCTCGTCCACGGTCGATCCGTCCGTTCGGTCGTCGGCCCGCGCGGCGATCGAGGCGATCACCGATACCCCTCTCGACCCGACCCCCAGCGCCTCGATTCGAACACTCGTCGATGCCGCCTGGGCCTACCACCGGGCCGTCTCCGAAGCCCCCGACGAGCCGGTTGTCCTCTGGACCTGGGACGCCGCCCGCAACGCCCCGACGCCCCATGAGATGACCCCGGCCGACTGGCGGACCGCCCTCGGTCTCCACTTCGCCGACCTGGCCCTCCGGCTCGATTCGAAGAATGCCCCGGCGATCGCCGCTCGGGTCAGTCTGATCCTCGCCGCGGCTGTTCGGCGGGTGAGTCCGGACGCCGTCGCGACCCAAGAGCCGGCCGCCTTCGCCACGGCGACCGCCGCCGGACGGCCGATCCTCACCAGCGTCGTCGAAACGGCGATCGCCGATCGCAAGTCCGACCTCGCCGCCGCCGCCCTGATCGCCCTCGCCAAGATCACCGACAAATCCGCGCTTGCTGGCACCCCACGGAATCCCGACGTCCTCGTCGCGGCCCTTACGAAACCCGGACGACGGCTCCAGTTCGCCGCGGCAAGGGCCATCGTCGAACTCGCCCCCGATCGCCCCTTCCCCGGCGCAGGTCAGGTTGCCGAGACTCTCGGGCGGTTCCTCGTCGATGGCGGACGGCCCCGGGCCATCGTGATCGACCACAACCCGAGCCGCGGCGCGATGGTCGCCTCAGCCCTCGCGGGACTCGGCTATTTCGCCGAACTGGAAGGAAACGGACGACTCGGCTTTCTGGCCGCGGCCGGCTCCGCCGACGTCGAACTGGTCCTCGTCGCCTACGACTTGCACCAGGGCTGGCTCCTCACCGATACCCTCGCGAACCTCAAGGCCGACGCCCGGACCACCACATTGCCGCTTTATGTGTATGGACCCTACGATTATCGCTATAAACATCCAAATATGGCGGAGGATTTCCCCGGTATGCGGTTCCTGGTCCCGTCGTCCGAGCCGGCGGTGATCGAGGGCCAACTTGGCGGCCGTCCTTCCATGCTGACCGAGGCGGAGCGGATCGCCTACGCCCGCGAGGCCGCCGCCCTGCTTGCCCGGATCGCGGCGACGCCCCGGAGCCCGCTCGCCAGCGGTCTCCGGACGATCGAGCCGACCCTCGCCGCCGCTCTGCGATCGCCCGAGGCCGCCGGGTCGGCCGCCGGGTCGGCCGCCGCTGTGCTCGCCACCCTCCCCAATCCCAACGGCATCCACGCCCTCGCCGATGCCGTGCTCGATCCCTCACGACCCGCCGCCTTCCGCACGGAAGCCGCTCGTCGACTCGCCGATGCACTCCGTCGCTTCGGACCACTCTTGACTCGCGATCAGGAAGCCCGGCTGGTCGCCACCATCGACACCGAGTCCGAGACCGCCGTTCGAAAAGCTCTCGGCGAGGTTGTGGTCGCCTTGCGTATCAAGCAATAGTTCGTCGTCCGTCAAACAAACGTCCGAAAGACAGCGTTCAGGAGGGAGGAGATCGGTGGTCGTTGGGCAATCCTGGTGGTCCGGTTGACAGACCATCCAGTTCGGTTGCTGACCACTGGAGAGGAAACCATGCCGCTCGACCTGAGGACGATCCCTGGTGCGGCGGGACCGAGGCGCGGTGGCGTCGGTGGTCTTTCCGTTGGTGACGAGAATGGATTGCCGGGCGTGGTCGGCAATAGCCCGATGCTCCAGGAAGTCATCCGGACGACCCGACGCGTGGCGCCCTCACGCGCCTGCGTCTTGATCGTCGGCGAGACGGGAACCGGCAAGGAACTAATCGCCCGCGCGATCCACGACCTGAGTCCGCGCGCCACCGGCCCTTATGTGCGGGTCAACTGCGGGGCCCTCACCGAGAGCCTGCTGGAAAGCGAGTTGTTCGGCCACGTGAAGGGATCGTTCACCGGCGCCCACGACAACCGGACGGGCCGGTTCGAGGCCGCACACGCCGGTAGCATTTTCCTCGACGAGATCAACAGCACCTCGCCGAAATTGCAGGTAAAATTGCTCCGGGTGTTGCAGGAAGGCGAATTCGAACGGGTCGGCGACAACAACACCAAGAAGGTGGATACCCGGATCATCGCCGCGACCAATCGCGACCTCCTGGAAGAGATCGAGGCCGGCCGATTTCGCGAGGATCTGTATTACCGGTTGAATGTGGTCCCGGTGTATTTGCCTCCACTCCGCGAGCGGCGGGACGATGTTGAGGCGCTGGTGATGTTCTTCCTCGGTCGATATGCCGAGCAGAACCGTCGCGAGGTTCGCCGCGTGCATCCCGAGGCGATGCGGCTGCTCCGCGAGCACGACTGGCCGGGAAATATTCGCGAGCTTCAAAACTACGTCGAGCGTGCGGTGATCCTCGGGACAGGCCCGGAATTGCTCGTCGAGCACCTACCGCCGCAGCTTCGAGGGCAGTCCGTTCCGCGGCCCATCCGCCCAAGGGCCGGCTCG